>JBFHIF010000043.1:0-7738 GCA_041596595.1 Erythrobacter sp.
ACCCGAGAAGATCGAAGCCAGCATCGAAGGGGTTGCCTATCAGCTGCGCAAGGGGGAGGCGCTGATCACGATACCGGACGGCAGCCGGCTTCACGTCACGAACGGCAGTCAGATCACCTATCAGCGTGGTCCACAAACTGGGGATCGCGACATCGTCCTGTTCATTCTCGGCACCGCCTGGGGCGCGCTGTGCTACCAGCGGGGCCTGATTCCAATCCACGCCAGCGGCAATATCGTGAACGGGCAAATCGTCGCGTTCACCGGCAATTCGGGCGCGGGAAAATCCACCCTCGCGGCCAATCTCGCGCGGCGGGGCTACCCCTTTTTCTCCGACGACACGCTGATTTTCGATCCCGCTCTCGAAAACGCCGACGGGTCAGGGAAGGCGATGTGCTTTGCCGGCCAGAAGCAGCTCAAGCTGTGGGGTGATGCGATCGCGGCGACCGGGACGCAGGCGCTCGATCCGGTGCGCGATTTCGCGGCGATCGACAAGCATTACACGCTTCCCCCTGAGCCTAGCGAAACGCGTCTGGCTCCGCTGGGAAACCTTTTTGTCCTGGCGCGCGCGCGCGGCGATGCGGACGAGGCCAACCGGCTCGAGAAGCTGAACGCGGCTGCGGCGCTGCGCGCGATCCGGCACAATCTTTATCGCGAGCATTTCGCCGAAGTCCTGCTGGGCCGCGAACAGCTGTTTCACGCACTAAAGGCGTTGCTCGAAGCGACTGAGGTTCACAGGTTCACGCGTCGAATGGATGCTGAAAACTACGAACCCTCGCTCGATTACCTGATCGACGCGATCGACCGGCACAGGGCGCCGATCGAATGAACGGGGAGCGCGGGATAATCTGGCTCGCGAGCTATCCCAAATCAGGCAACACCTGGGTGCGGTTGCTGCTGGGGAATCTGCTCGGCCTGCAGGAGGATGAGAATGCGGGTGATGGCTTCTTGCGTACGCTGGGGATTTCGAGCAGCCGCGAGATGTTCGAACGGCTGGTCGGCCTCAACACATTCGAGCTAAGCGATGCCGAAATCGATCGACTGCGGCCGGCAACCTACCGGCTCATGGCAGAACGGGCGAAGCAGGCGGTTTTCATAAAGGCCCATGATGCCTTTCGCGTTGCTCCAGGCGGCGAACCGCTGTTTCCCGGCGATTGTTCGCGGGGCGTAATCTACATCGTGCGCAATCCGCTCGATGTCGCGATTTCCTTTGCGCACCATCGGGGCGATCGGACCCCAGACGAAATCGTCAAGAACATGAATGATCCGGACTATTGGCTGGCGGGCGGAAGCAGCGAGCAGCTGCGCCAGGTCCTGTTCGACTGGTCGAGCCATTATCGCAGTTGGACAGAACAGGGTTCGATCAGGGCGCTGGTGGTTCGCTACGAGGATCTGAGCTCTGATACGGCAGCCCAGTTGCGCCGGATCGTGGCATTCTGCGGAATCGAGGAAGCCAGGTTCGTGCGCTCGATCGAAGACGCGGTCGAGGCTTCCCGGTTCGAGCGGCTACAGCAGAAGGAGGCCGAAAGGGGCTTTGCCGAAAGGTCTCCCAAGGCGGAGCGGTTCTTCCGCTCGGGCCGGATTGGGGAAGGGCGGGAAAAATTGCCGCACGAACTGCAAAGGCAATTGATCGCGCAGCACGGCGATGTCATGCGCGAATTGGGTTATTTGTAAATGGGGGTATGCGCGTGGACCAGCGAGCCGAGATCGGACGTGATTCTATCATCGCCAAGTCGGACAGTTTCGTTGAAAGCACTGTCGATGACGAGGCAATCCTGATGCATCTCGATCAGGGCAGTTTCTCGTCGATTCGTTCGACAGGTTTCAGGATCTGGCAATTGATCGAGGAGCCTGCGTCAGTATCGACGATCTGCGAAAGTCTCCGCTGTGAATTCGATGTCGGCGAGGAAGAGTGTCACGAGCAGACGATCGCGTTCCTGAGTGACCTTAAACAACGCGGACTGATCACGATCGCGCCCGGAAAGTAGGCCGGTCCACGAATCGCGCCTTTGATTAGTCGGGGCTCTCGGCGATACGTCCCGCTAGGTCGGAACATCTGCCCAACGCTGTCAGGTCCGCCCGATCCCAGCTGAATGGTGCGCGAAACTTCCGACAAACAGACCAAGGCCTGCAGTCAAAGAGCGCAATATGCCCTTTGCCCGCAGGCCTTGAGTCAAGTCTCGAGACTTTGGCGATCCTAGCGCGATCAACTCATCGAGGTGGCGAACGGACCCCCTGCGCCATCCGCGCCGGTATTAAAACCGGTTTCCACGTTGGACATATCCATGTCGATTTCTGTCAAAGCCGGCTTTTCCCAGACAGCCTTGGCCGTATCGTTCGAACGCTTCTTCATAACAAAATCCCCCAATGACAGAACAATAGTTGGCCGGAAGCTTAAGCTGTTAAGTTAATTGACTCAACCCTTGATTGGCGCGGAATTGCTCCCGATCTCCGCCAAAAGCGATGGATATTGCAGCAGAAAAAGATAAACCGCCGGGTCAATGAGTGGATTTGCCATCGAGTTTTGCCGCAGCGGGGCCGGATCTTCGATCGTCCATGCGAATCGAATGGCGGCTGCGCTGCGGCCGTTCGGTGACGACCGCAAGGCGAGTGTAACGCACGGACCGTTCGCGATTGCCTGGGTCCAGAGCGCCGGGTTCACCCCTCAGGACCGGTTCGATTTTCAACCGGCATCAGCGCGCGAACGGTGGCACCTGGTCATGGTGGGACGACTGGCGCACCGCGATGAACTGGCTGAAAAGCTCGCAATCGAAGCGCAGCAATGCGAAAAGCTGCCGGATTGCGAGCTCGTGATGCGGGCGTGGTGCAAATGGGGCGAAGCCTGCCGCGATCACCTGTTCGGATCCTACAGCGTGGCGATCTGCGACAGCGCGGAAAGGCGGATCACGGCCTTTCGCAGCCAGGAACGTTCGCAACATATCTACTGGTATCGCGACAGGAACCGCCTGATCCTCGCCACCTCGCCCAAGGCGATCTTCGCCTTTCCCGACATCGCGCGCGAGATCGACGATCTGAAACTGGCTGATTTGCTCGTCCTCAACCACGAGGACGCCACGCGCTCCTTTTTCCGTAATGTCTCCGTACTGGGTTCTTCGCGAATGATGGTCACAGGGCTGGGTGATGACGAGCCGCGGATTACTTATCACGACCCGCTCTCCGCGCTTCCGGAAATCCGATACGGTAGCGATGAGGAATATGTTGAACATGCGCGCGAATTGCTCGGCCGCGCGGTCAAAAGTGCTTTTCGCACGCCGGGCCTGCCTGCGGTGAGCCTCAGCGCAGGGCTCGATTCGACCGCGATGACGGTAGCGATGATCGAACACATGCGCGGCGAAGGGGTGGCTGCTTCCGGCGCTCTCAAAAGCTACACCGGGGTGCCACAAAGCAATTGGGACGGACGGGTCCGAGCCGACCGGCTGGGCGACGAGAGTGGGCCGGTGCGCGCGTTCGCGGCGATGTATCCCGAGCTCGATCCGCATTTCGTCAGCGCCGAAGGCGTGCCGGGAGACAGGGAAGTCGTCCTCATCGAAACCTATGCCGATATGCCCGTGAGGGCAGCCTCGGACATGGCATGGGGATCGGAGATCTGGCGCCAGTCTCGGGCAGACGGGCACCGTGTCATTGTCAGCGGAGTGGGCGGGAATGGCTCGATCAGCATGGCGGCCGCCCACGGTCTTTTCGCACGCTGGTTTCGCACCGGCCGCTGGTTGAAGCTCTTACGCGAAGCGCGCCTACGCGCCGCCAGTAATGCAGATGCGCGACCTGTCAGCTCGGTAGCTCAAGCAGCGATCGCCAACCTGCCTGATCCGCTCTACGATCGCTACCTGCAGTTTCGCGGATACGATGCCAATGTCGGCTTCGAGGCTTTCTCCGCGATCCATCCCGGTTTTGCGCACGATGCCAGGGTGCGCGAGCGGCTCGCCCAAAAGGGTTGGGATGACCGCTACCGTCCCAAGAACGACCGGCGCGAGATGTTGCGAACCATGCTGATGCGCGGTGCGCGCAACGATACCGGAGGGTTGATCGAACCCTATCGCGCAATGACTGGGATCGAGGGCGTCGCCCCTCTCGAGGATCGCAAGCTGGTAGAGTTCTGCTACGCAATACCCGACGACCAGTTCTACGCCGGGGGCGTGGACCGGCGGCTAGTCAAACGCATGATGGCGGGCAAGCTGCCGCGCGAAGTGCTAACAGCGCCCCGCGGCGAGGAAGGTTCGGATTGGCATTCGCGCCGCGAACGCGATCTTTCGCGATTGCGCGAGGAGATCGTCCGGTTGGCCGATATCCCCTCGATCGCGAACCGGATCGACACCGCGCGGATTCTCCGGGTAATCGACAATTGGCCTGCCGAAACGCCGGTCTCCGCCAATGATTATCCCGAATATGTGATGGCGCGCCACGGCATCGGTCGTGCGCTTTCGGTCGCACGGTTCGTCAACCAGGTCGAGGGGCGAAACTGATCAAGCGTTTCGGCGCGGCGTTGCAGGATGCCTGACACCCAACGACTATGACGCGCGAACCCGCATCGGCAGTTAGCCAATCGCCTCAGCCTAGTCGGAATAGAGCGGCGCTATCGCGTTCTGAAACGCGGTGGCACTGCGGATGAAATTGGCAAATTCGGAAATCAGATTGCCCTGCGGCGCGCCATAATCGACGATCACATAGCGTGCGACATAGGGCGATCCGTCGCCGGTCTTGCCCGCATTGACTGCGGGATTTTCGATCAGGAACTGGTCGACCGCCTGGCCGAGACTGTCCATTTTCTTCTCTGGCGCGGGATCCCATGCCGAAAGGATCATGATCCCCCGGCAATGCCTCGGCTCGGCTGCGGGCTCGCTCGCTTCTGCGCTCGCATTGCCATCGCTATCGTTTGCGTCGGTGCAGGCACGCAGGCTCACTTCGAACTTGAGGCCATTGGTGGCGGTCGCGATGAGCATCGCACCGCCATCCGGGCTCACGCCGTTGAGATGATTGCCTGTCACCACGGAAAGTGCAGGCACTATCGTCTGCTCGTTGATTTGCGCGAGATGCTGGGTCTGATCGATCTCGTCGGTTGGCATTGGCTGCGCGCGCGCGCTCGCAGGGGTCAGCGCGGCAAGTGCAAGTGCGGCAACACCCACTCTGCGCAAGTTCGAGTAACGATTCCGCTTCATCTCAGCTCCTCTACGCCGGTCACCATGACTGGTATTCCAGTAGTGTCGCGGACGGAACCATTGAATCAGCAGGATTTCGCGGTCCGGGTGATTGGTCGTCCGGGATTGACACAAACCGCTTGCAGCCGACGATGCTTGTGGTCCACGCTCGCGCTGCGCCGCACCGGCTGCGCGTCGGAGTTCGAGGAGAGACGATTGCAGAATTACGGCGGGATGCAGAACGAGATCTACAATGCGGGGCTGCAGGGGCAATTGCCTCGCTTGCCGGTAGATTTCGCCACGCTCGAGCGCCGCGCGCACGAAGCGCTCGGCCCGATGATGACCAATTACGTCGCCGGCGGCTGCGGTGACGAGCATACGCAGGACACCAATTCCGCCGCGTTCCATCACTGGGGCATGGTTCCGCGCATGATGGTCGATTGCACCACCCGCGATCTCTCGATCGAACTGTTCGGCCACACGCTTCCCTCGCCTTTGTTCATGGCACCGATCGGGCTCACCGGCGAAGCCACGCAGGATCGCCACGGCGACCTCGCGGCGGCGCGCGCCTCGGCGATGACCCGCGTGCCGCTGTGCGCCTCGACCTTGTCAAACGATCCGCTCGAGGATGTCCGCAAGGCTTGCGGCGACACCCCCGCTTTCTTCCAGCTCTACACGCCCAAGAACCGCGAGCTTGCGACCAGTCTGATCCGCCGCGCTGAAAAGGCCGGATACAGCGCGCTGGTCGTCACCCTCGACACCTGGGTCACCGGCTGGCGGCCGCGCGATCTCAACGCCTCGAACTTTCCGCAACTGCGCGGCAAGGTGTTGCAGAACTATTTCACCGACCCGGTCTTCCGCTCGCTGCTCGCAAAGCCGCCCGAAGAGGACCTTGCCGCCGCGATCATGCTGTTCGCGATGATCTTCGGCCAGGTGCTGACCTGGGACGACATGAAGTGGTTCAAGCAAGTCACCGACCTCCCGATCGTGCTCAAGGGTATCTGCCACCCCGAAGACGTTCGCCGTGCCCTCGATTGCGGGGCGGATGCGATCTACTGCTCCAATCACGGTGGCAGGCAGGCCAATGGCGGGATCGCGACGATCGACCTTCTCCCCGACGTCGTTTCGGCGGCGGGCGATGTCCCGGTGCTGTTCGACAGCGGCATCCGTTCGGGCTCTGACGCGATCAAGGCGATTGCGCTCGGTGCGCGCGCGGTCGGGGTAGGGCGGCCCTACACTTATGGCCTTGCGCTGGGAGGCGACGAAGGCGCGGCCTGGGTGCTGCGCTCGATCCTCGCCGAAGCGGACCTGCTGATGGCGGTCAACGGCTATCCCACTCTCGATGCGGTCCGCGAAGAAGGCGCTCGACGGACTGATCGGTAGGTCGAAAGGGCTCCACCGGCAGGGCTGCAGACCGGGCACGATCCGCGCGCGAGAACCGGGTTGCCCCCCATCGAAAACTTGACGTCCGGCGCGAAAACCCCGGCACTTGTAGATTTTCGACTCCTTTTTCCACAGATTAATTGCTAGTTTACCTTTTCAACGAGACGCGAATCGGGAGCGCGCAGTGGAGAGACCAACCATTATTTCTAGCGGTCCGGACCGTATGGGCCGGACGATCTGCTTTCGCGACGAGTCCTCGCGCCGTTCGCGATACGGGCGAATCCAGCCGATGTCGCACCGGCGAGGGTCACTGCTCCGCCGCATCGCCAACTGGTTCTGAAGCCCGCGCCGATCCCGGTCAGGCGCCCGCTTTCGCCACGGTGACCAGTTTCGTCTCGGTATAGCCGAGATAGCCTTCGACGCCGCTTTCCGAACCGAACCCGCTATCGCCGATTCCGCCAAACGGGGTTTCGGGCGATCCCACCCCGAAATGGTTGATCGCGACCATCCCGGCGCGCAGCGCCTGGCCGAGATAATGACTTTCATCGAGGCTTGCGGTGAAGGCGTAAGCGGCAAGGCCATAGCGCAACGAATTGGCGATCCCGACCGCATCCTCGATATCGTCGTAAGGGACGATCCCCGCGACCGGGCCGAACGGCTCCTCGGTCATCAGCCTGCTGGTTGCGGAAGGCCCGGCCACCACGGTCGGCTGGAAGAAGTGGCCGGGGCCATCGATCGCCGAACCGCCAGTGATGATCTCGCCGTCATTGCCGCCGACCGAACTCATCAGGTCGGCCATCGCCGCGACCCGTCCAGCATGCGCGAGCGGCCCCATCTCGACGCTGTCATCCGCGCTTGCATCGCCGACCTTGAGCTTTGCGCTGCGGCGCGCGAATTCCTCGACGAACTTGTCATAGATCGAACGCGAAACCAGGAACCGTGTGGGCGAGACGCAGACCTGCCCGGCATTGCGGAACTTGGTGCCTGCGCAGGCCGCAACGGTGCGTTCGAAATCGGCGCTCTCGCCGATCACCACTGGCGCGTGGCCACCGAGCTCGGCGGTGAACCGCTTGAGGTGCTTGGCCGCCAGCGCGCCCAGTTCACGACCCACAGCGGTAGAGCCGGTAAAGCTGACCTTGCGGGTCGCGGGCGCGGCAATGAGATGCTGCGAGATCCTCGCCGGGTCGCCATCGACGCTGTTGATC
>JBFHIF010000044.1:0-7735 GCA_041596595.1 Erythrobacter sp.
AGTTTTCCGAACATGGGTATCATCAGCGGCCTCAAGCAGGCGGGCATCACATGGAACATCTGCTTCATGAACCGCCGTCAGGCCGAACATTATGCGGCCCTTATCCGGCGCAATATTGATGCCGGGACCGACTTCGAGGTCACCACCGAAGCCGAAGATCGCTGGCTCGAAGTGCTCAAGTCCAAGGCGATGGAAGACACGACGTTTCTGCGGGAATGCACGCCTGGTTACTACAACAATGAAGGCAAGGACGAGCGGGATTCGATCTGGCTCAGCAATTATGGCGGAGGCCCGTTCGAATATATGGATGTCCTGAAAGACTGGATCGGAGGCAGCGGTCCCGACCAGGACTTGCAGGTGCACGAGCATCCCCAACTTCACGCGGCAGGCGGAGAATAGATCATGAAGATTCATCCAGAACTAGCAAGGAATCCCGGCATCCTCGTCGCCGCAGTTCTCGGTCTCACAGTCGGGATGCTGTCGGGGCTGTTCTACAGCATGGGAACCCTGATCCCTGTGTGGGAGGCGGAATTTGGCTGGAGTCGCGGGGACATGTCGCTCGCGCTCACTTTCGTAACCATAGCCCTCTTTGTGTGCGGCACCGGCGCTGGGCATCTCGGAGACAGATACGGTGCAGCAGTGGTCGGAGCCTTGAGCCTCGCCACATACGGAATTCTCCTGATCGCGCTGGCGGCTTTTATGACCGAGCTCTGGCAATTGTGGGCTGGTTATATCCTGCTTGCCATTGTGGGCGCAGGGTCGACCGCCATCGTCCTGATACGGCCCATTGCCGCGGTCTTTGATGAACGGCGAGGGATCGCGATGGGCATCACTATGACCGGCGCAGGGATCGCGGGGTTCTGGGTGCCCCAGTTCGTGGCCTATCTTATCGAGTTCGATGGCTGGCGTACCGCGATGATGGCTCTCGGGGGTTTGGCGATCGCCTCTGCGCCCATCGTATGGCTCGGATTCAGGGAACAAAAGACCGAAGTCGATGCCGAACCGGTGATCGAGGTGGGGCCAGAATTTTCAGAAGCCATCCGCTCGAGAAATTTCTGGGTTCTCTCGCTGATGGCGATCGCCATGTCGCTGGGCGTCGGTGGGCTGGTCGTTCACTTCGTGCCGATGTTCACCGATCTGGGGGCGGATGTCGTCAACGCCGCGCAGATTGCATCGATCCTGGGCTTGTCGAGTGTTGCCGGGCGTATCGGGGTCGGCATGCTGCTCGACCGTATGTCCGCGCCCTTCGTCGCACTCGGAACACTGGTGATTGCCGCTATCGGCGTGTTGTTGTTGTATTTCTTCGGTCTGGAATTCGCTCCCGTCGCCGTGGCCCTGGTGGGATTGGCGGCAGGAGCGGAAGTGGACCTGATCGCCTATCTGTGTTCGCGCCAGTTCGGCACGAGAGCATACGGGACAATCTATGGCTGGCAGTATAGCGTGTTCGTGATGGGATATGGCTTCAGCCCGTTCCTTGTCGGTTTGGCGCGGGACAATTTCGGAAATTACGACTTCGCGTTACTCGCCAGTGCCGGGGCCGTCGCGCTCGCTGGTCTCGTGGCTCCGATCTTGAGATCCAAGCCTGAATTCGCACCCTCCCCTTCGCAGCCTGCAGAAGTCTTTAGCGGAACCTGAGGGTGAAGGCGTTCCCCCGCGCGGTAACCCACGCGGGGAACGCCGTCAGACCCAGGGCCATTGCACATCGGACGGAAATGGCGCGCCCGGCAGGACTCGAACCTGCTGCCTCAAGATTAGAAGTCTCGCGCTCTATCCAGATGAGCTACGGGCGCGCGCCGCGGGTGCGATAGCGCGAATCATGGCGCAATGAAATCGCTCCGGGCGCGAATAATGAGGGAAAACGGAGCGGGTTCCTGCTCCGTGTGGCGACGAGGCGCAAGTAAGCCCTAGCCTGCAGCGATGCCGTCCTCGTCCTGCTCGGCGTGCAATTCGCCGTCGGCAACCGTCTCCACCGTCCAGTCGAGGCCGAGCCTGTCGGCGAGCAGCCGCAGATCCTTCTCGGTTGGGAAGCCGAACAGAGCCTCGTGCGAACGTTCCAGCCTGAGCACGAGGGTGTTGCCGCGCACCAGAAGGCGGCTGACCTGCAGCGAGCGGCGCGACCGGGCACCGATGCGCCGCGCCAGCCGCACCGCGAGACCCCAGCATATCGCCTCCTCGAGCGCGGCCTTGCTTGCCAGATCGGTGATCGAAGGCGGCAGGTCGCAATGGTTGCCGTTGGCAGCGATCGTCGCAGCCAGCATCGCGCGTTCGCGCCCCGTGATTGCGATCCAGCGCTTGTGGAGCGCCCATTCGATCGCCTGGGGATGACGGATATTGGGCTCTATCTGCATCGAGGCGAGCGCCAGCATGGTCGCAGCGAGCCGCAGGCGTTCGCTCCCATGATCGCGAGCAGGCGCGGCATCGACCGTCCAGCCCGCGATCCTCGCCGCGAGGGTCTGGGGCGCGCCGCGCTGTGCCGCGAACGCGCCGACCCCGGCGAGCAGCGGGTCCTGCGCGCGTTGGTGCGGTGGCAGGCGGTCGTAAAGCAGGCCTTCGCGAAGACCCCATGAAGAAAACACCAGCCCGCTCGGCTCGAAACGGTTGAGCAGTGCCTCAAGCAAAATCGCTGCGTCGGGCATTTTCGCGGCGCGCATCATTGTTATGCGGTCGCGAGAGGCAAGGCTGGATATATCTTCGCGTGCCAAAGCGCGCGCGAGTTTCTTCGCCCTCCCCGCGCTCAGATCAAATCCGTGCGGGTCGGAAAGAGGGTGATCCTGTTCCAGCATTGCGTAAACGGCCATGGCGCGCCAGGTTCCTCCCACGAGGTATAAGGGCCTGTGCTTGCCGGTAGACGTGTCGATCGTTTCCGCCCCGACCGCGATCGCCTTTTCCAGCGCCTTGCGCATCGCGCTGTCCCCCGCCTTGTCCGAGCGGTATTCGGGGAGACGCAAGGTGCCCAGCGGAAGCGAAACCGCGGCCCCAGGTTCCCCGTCTTCGACCGAGACCAGTTCAAGGCTGCCTCCGCCTAGGTCGGCGACAATACCGGTTGCCCCGGGAAATGCGCCCGCGACCCCGCTGGCGCTGAGGCACGCTTCTTCTTCTCCAGAAACCAATCGCGGCGACAGCCCGAGATCGTGCAGGGACTGGACGAATTCGACCCCGTTGCTCGCATCGCGCACCGCTGCGGTGGCCACGGTCTCGACATCGTCCACCCCCAGATCGGCGAGCAGCAGCGCGAACCTGCGAAGACCGCGCATCGCGAGATCGATCGCTTCCTGCGCCAGTTCCCCGGTGCGGGCGATATCGCGTCCCAGCTGGGCGGTGACCTTCTCGTTGAGCAACACGGTTGGGGCTCTCGGCGATCCACCATAGACGACCAGCCGGACCGTGTTCGACCCGATATCGATTATGGCGCGCTGAGCGAGATGGCCCGAGAATGTCCCGTCCCTTGCGCCATTCTTGCGGGGATAGGCCATGTCTAGCGACCCCGCCTGAGCGATAGCTTGGGCACGGCTCCGGCCTCGAGCGCGCCCCCGCGCCCCGAAAGCGAGGGGTTTGTCATGAAATACTGGTGACAGTTGAATGGCTTGCCGTCGGTTTCCACGCGCGAATAGCTCCCGTCCCCATGCAGCCACCAGCTTTGCTCGGTATCGAGCATGTTGGCGAGTAGAACCTGTTGCAGGACCTGGTCGTGGACCGTCCGGTTGAGGATCGGGATCAGCACCTCGACCCGGCGATCGAGATTGCGCCCCATCAGGTCGGCCGACGAAATGTATACCGCCGAATGCGGGCCGGGCATCGCTCGGCCATCGGCAAAGGCGTAGATGCGGCTGTGTTCAAGAAACCGTCCGATGATCGACTTGACCCTGATATTCTCGCTCAGACCCGGGACGCCGGGTCGCAGGCAGCAAATGCCGCGCACCACCATCTCCACCTGCACCCCTGCCGCGCTCGCCGCATAGAGCCGGTCGATCATCTCAGGGTCGGTCACCTGGTTGCACTTGATCCAGATCGCTGCGGGCTTTCCATTGGCTGCATTGGCGATCTCGTTGTCGATCCGCGAATTCAGCTCGGCGCGCAGGTTGACCGGCGCGAGTGCGATCAGTGCCAGATCGTCGGGTTCGACATAGCCGGTGATGAAATTCATCATCTTGGCCGCATCGCGTCCGAGTTTGGGATCGGCGGTGAAGAACGACAAGTCGGTATAGATCTTGGTCGTGGTGGGATGGTAATTGCCGGTCCCGAAATGACAATAGGTGCGAAACCCATCATCTTCGCGGCGCACCACCATTGCGACCTTGGCGTGGGTCTTCCAGTCGGTGAAACCGTATATGACCTGCACCCCCGCCCGTTCGAGCTTCGCCCCCCAGGTCAGGTTCTGCTCCTCGTCGAACCGAGCCTTGAGTTCGACCACCGCGGTGACCGACTTGCCCCGTTCGGCGGCCTCGATCAGCGCATTGATCACGTTTGACTGCGAGCCCGCGCGGTAGAGCGTCTGCTTGATCGCAACCACATCGGGGTCCTCGGCCGCCTGCCGGATGAAATCGACCACCACCTCGAAACTTTCATAAGGGTGATGGATCACGATGTCCTTTTCGCGGATCGCTGAAAAGGCATCGCCGTCATGTTCGCGAATCCGTTCGGGATAGCGCGGCGAATAGGCATCGAACTTGAGATCGGGCCGATCCTCGGTCGCGATCTCGGCGAGCCCATCGAGCCCGATCATCCCGTCGGTCTTGATCACGGCGGCCTGGTGAACCCCGAGCTGTTCGAGCAGGATCGCCTCGGCTCTGGTTTCGAAATCCTCCTCGAGTTCCAGCTGGATGACCTGGCCGCGCCGTCGCCGCTGGATCGCGCTGCGGAAGGTGCGCACGAGATCCTCGGCCTCCTCCTCGATCTCGATATCGCTGTCGCGAAGGACCCGGAACAGCCCGTCCCCCTCGATCGTGAAACCGGGAAAGAGATGATGCGCGTAACGCTGCACGAGGCTGGCGATCGAGATGTAGATCGCTTCGCCACCTCCCACGCGATCATCAGGCACACGGACGAAGCGCGGGAGCGCGCTGGGGATCAGCACCATCTCCATGATGTGTTCGCCATCGGCATTGCGGGTCAGCGTGAACAGGAGCCCCAGCCCCTCGTTCTGGACGAACGGGAACGGATGCGCCGGGTCGAGCGCCTGTGGCGTGATCACCGGGAGAATTTCCTCGAGGAAATACCGCTTGAGCCAGCGATGCGCTGCGGGTTCGACCCGGTCTTCGTCGGCGATATGAATACCGCTTTGCGCAAGGCGGTCGCGAAGCTCGCTCCAGATCGCCTGCTGATGATCGGAAAGCACTGCGATCTTGTCACGGATCGCGGCGAGCTGCTGCGAGGGAGTGCGACCGTCGATGGCGGGCTTGTCGATCCCGCGCTGCACCTGACCGACCAGCCCGGCAACGCGGATCATCATGAATTCGTCGAGATTGCTGCCCGAGATCGAGAGGAAGCGCAGTCGTTCGAGCAGGGGATATTGCACGTTGCAGGCTTCAGCGAGAACGCGTTCGTTGAAAGCAAGCCACGACAGTTCGCGGTTGAAATAGAGGTCTTCTCCTTCTGCGTCCCCATTGTTCGCCTGCGCAGACGATGTCGCGCCGGGCGGGAAGTCGCCCCCTTTCACCACGCCGCTGCCTACAGTTTCGCTCATGCGCCTCTCGGGTAACTTCGCCCCAACCCGGCTTAGATCAAGCCGCGTATGATGTCACACCGATCGATCCATCAGGCAGGCGCAAGGAGCGCGTTCAGAGCAGGGCGCGACTTTCCGCAATCTGCGTGATGCTCCGCTTGCCGCTCTCGTCGCGGCCCAGCTGAACGACGACGTCGATCACGCTCGAGGCGTAGGCAATCGTATCGGCCCGCGACAGCCCGATCCCGGTCTGCATCACCATCAGCGCGAGCTGTTCCAGCGCGCCGCGTAGCGAATTGGCATGGATCGTCGAAAAGCTGCCGGGATGCCCGGTATTGATCGCCCTCAGGAACGATACACTTTCGGCGCCCCGCAATTCGCCCAGGACAATCCTGTCGGGACGCAAGCGCAAAGCCGCCTGAAGCAATTCGTTCGAGGTTACCTTGGCTTCCCCCAGTTCGCCCTTGACCGCGACGAGCCCGACCGCATTGTCCCCGGGGAAACGCAGTTCGGGCGTGTCCTCGACCAATACCACCCGTTCGGCTTGCGGAATTTCCTTCAGCATGGCGTTCAAGAACGTGGTCTTGCCCGTGCTGGTGCCGCCGGAGATCAGGATCGTGCGACGTTGGCGGATCGCCTCGCGCAGATAGGCAACGGGCTGGGTCTGCGAATCGGGCATCGCCGCCTCCCGGCTCCTCACCAGCGGACCGTTGTCATAGGCATCGAGCGGAAGGTCGAGGCGGCGATGGCGGCGGATCGCCATCACCCAGTGCCTGCGGCTTGCAGGAGGACCGCAGAACTGGATCCGCGCGCCGTCGGGCAGTGTCGCGCCGAGAAGCGGGTGCTCGCGATTAATCCCCTGGTGCGAAACCCGCGCAACCTGTTCCGCCAGCCGCTGGACCAGGCGATCGTCGATATCGGGGGTGGCGATCCGTTGCATCCCCGGATCGCTTGAGTCCTCTATCCAGACTTCGCCGGGGCGATTGACCATGATCTCGGTCACCGTGTCGCGATCGAGCCAGCGCCTGAACGGTTCGAGATAGGCATCGAGATAGACGCTGCGTTCGCCGACCAGCGGCGCTTGTGAGCCGCCCATTTCGTCCATGCCAGTGCCTGTGCCCGTGCCCGTGCCCGTGCCGGGAAGTGGATGGACCCGCGCCGTCACTGGACCGTGCTGAAATCGAGATCGCGCGCTGTAAACACGCGGATCGGCTCACCCATCTTGACCCGGATCGTCGGGCCGATCGCGCCATCCTGCTGAAGAGCGGTGTTCGCGGCGCTCTGCCCTGCGCCGCCAATCACCACCGAAGCCCCGCCCGATGCGACCGCGCCCAGCCCGCCGACAACCGACAGCAGCAAGGCGGATCCGAAGCGCTGGAAGAAGTGATTGTCGACATCGCCCGCCAATCCGGTCGTGCCATCGAAACCGATCGCCGGCGACGCGATGTTGACCGATGCGCCATCGGGCCGGATCAACCTTGTCCAGATCACGTAGGCGCGCTTCTGCCCGTTCTGCACGCCAGACTGGTATTGCCCGATGAGGCGCGAGGAGCGCGGCACGAGCACGCGCTTGCCATCAAAGCTCCGCACGTCCTGGCTCACCACCGCGCGGACATAGCCGGGCACGTTGGTGTTGATCGCGGTTTCGAGAATGGCGGGGATCAGCGTGCCTTGCGTCACGGTCGTCGACGGGTTGGTCATTGCCTGCGCCTGGGCGGTTCCTCCGCCGACGCCTCCTATCCGGCTTGCAAAGGCTGCAGCGTCGCCGCCTGCGCCGCTGTCTCCTACCCCTGGAGCGACGGCTCCGGTGACCGGAGCGGGTGCTTCGACCAGCCGATTTCCCTGCGCGCCGGTGCTCGCATCGAATATCACAGTCGGGCTCGCGTAAGGGTTAGCGGCCGGTCCGATCGACGCGGCCGGATTGTGAGCGAGGACCGGGACAATGCCAGGGTCGGACTGCCCGTACGCTTCCTGAGGCGCTGCGACCGGCTCTCCAATCGGAGCAGGCGCGGCAGCGGGTTGAGGTGCGGATACCGAAGCGTTGCCGATCGGCTGGGGTTCGGCAATCCGCGC
>JBFHIF010000045.1:0-7618 GCA_041596595.1 Erythrobacter sp.
CGAGATCGCGGGCCAGCCGCGGCGCGGAATCGCGCATGGTGCGGGCGGCGTCCGTGTCGATGACGGCGTTTTCGAAGGCGGCGAAGTCAGCATGTTCTATGACCCGATGATCGCCAAGCTGATCACCTGGGCTCCGACCCGCGACGAGGCCGCCGACCTTCAAATCGAGGCGCTCGATGCCTTCCGCATCAAGGGTCTCGGCCACAATGTCGATTTCCTCTCGGCGATCATGCAGCATCCGCGCTTCCGTTCGGGCGAGATCACCACCGGCTTCATCGCCGAGGAATATCCCGAAGGTTTCGTCGGAGCGCCGGATACGGGCGAGCTGCGACGGATGATCGCGGCGATCTGTGCGGGGAACGAGTTCACGTGGCAGGCAAGGGCGCGGCGCATTTCGGGCCAGCTCGACGGAGCACAGCCGGTCACCAGTGAATGGCTGGTCAAGCTCGACAACTCACGCCACGAAGTGACCCTTGGCGAAGGCCACGCAATGGTCGATGGCGTGCGGGTGGAGGGCAATTGCAACTGGCTTCCCGGCATGACCGAGGCGGTTGCGACCACATCGGCCGATGGCGAGAGCGGCGAACGCTATGGCCTGATAATCGAGCGCGATGCCAATCACTGGGTCGTCACGACCCGGGGCCGTTCGCACCGGGCTCTGGTCCTGCCCCTGCGGCTTGCCCAGCATGAAAGCCTGATGATCGAGAAGGAGCCGCCTGATCTTTCGAAGATGCTGATCTGCCCGATGCCGGGAATGCTGGTAAAGCTGCACGTTGCCGAAGGCGACGAGGTCCAGCCCGGTCAGCCCCTGGCGACCGTCGAGGCGATGAAGATGGAAAATATCCTGCGCGCCGAAAAAGAGGGCAAGATTGCCAAGATCAACGCGGAGGAGGGCGAAAGCCTCGCGGTTGACGCGGTGATTCTCGAACTCGAATAAAAGGCTCCGGCTTCCTTAACCGAGACGACCAAACACCTCCCTGCAGGATGATAATCCTGTGGCGGTCCTATCATGCCGATCTTGATAGGAATGTTTCAATCCGCTGCCCCAATTTGCAACAATCCACAGGTGGGACTCGCATTCTTGCGCGCAATGTCGGAAACTGCGTCGGCATTGAGGGAACACGGACATGGCAAAAAGGGGAACGGGATTCTTCGATCGGCGCGGACGCTTCTTCAAAACCGCGCAAGAAGCCACCGAGAGCGATCTGGCAAACCTGCTCGGGCAGATTGGCGAGGGCGAAAGCCTCGCGCCGGGCATCGCTCACGTCGTGCTTCAACGCCGCGCCGACATCGAACAATTATTCGCCGAACACGACACGATGCTGGCCGAGGAAACGGCCATAGCGACGGGCCGAAACGGGGCCAGCCTGGTCGACATCGGTGACAGGGTGACGAAGCTGCCGACCCGCCCGACCGGGTAGCCGTTTGCCGATTCAGCCGCGTGCGAGCTGCTGATCGAGAAAGGCGGCGATGTCGTCCATCGCCACGTCGCGGACGAGCCAAGCATCCCCAATGGCGCGCAGCAGGACGAAAGGCAGCGTGTCGCCTTCCATCTTCTTGTCGTGACGCATGTGTTGAGCGAGGCGAGCGCCGTCGCATTCGAGCCCCATGTCGGAAAGCTCCGAGGGGAGTCCGGCCTCGTGCACCGCACGCGCCACCCTGGCAGCGTCTTCGTCCGACAGTTCGCCGCGCCGGTTCGAGTAGCGCGCCGCCAGCACCATTCCGGTCGCCACAGCTTCGCCGTGCAGCAATCGATCCGAATAGCCGGTTTCCGCTTCGAGCGCGTGACCGAAGGTGTGACCCAGGTTCAGCAAGGCGCGCGCGCCGCTGGTTTCGCGCTCGTCCTCGGCGACGATCCGCGCCTTGGCCGCGACGCTGGCGGCGATGGCGTGATCGAGCGCAGCCTCGTCGCGTGCGAGCACCGATTGCCCGTGATCCTCGAGCCATTCGAAAAAGGCGCGGTCGCCCAGCACGCCGTATTTGAGCACTTCGGCATAGCCTGCGCGCGTCTCGCGCGCGGGGAGATGGTCGAGAACCAGCGGGTCGATCAGCACCGCGGCAGGCTGGTGAAAGGCACCGATCAGGTTTTTGCCGGCTTTGGCATTGATCGCGGTCTTTCCGCCAACCGAACTGTCGACCTGCGCGAGCAGCGTGGTCGGGATCTGCACGAAGCAGCAGCCGCGCTTGGTCACTGCGCAGGCAAATCCGGTCAGATCGCCGATCACGCCGCCGCCAAGCGCGAAGACATGATCAGAGCGTGTCACGCCGAGATCGAGAAGCCAGTCGCATAGCGATTCGAGTACCGGCCAGCTTTTTGCGCTTTCGCCCGGTTCGACCACGAACCAGTCTGCCCGAAAGCCGGATTGCGACAGCGAAGCCTCGATCGCTGATCCGAACAGGCGATGGGTATTCGTGTCTGCCACGAAAGGCACCGGGCGGTCGCCATACGGTTCGAGCCACCGCGCCGCACTGGCGGCAACGCCGCGAAGCACGCATCCGCGTTCGATCGTGATGTCGTAACTGCGCCCGCCCAGCGCGACCGGGATCACAGCCATCGCTCGATCGCCCCGATGATTGCGAGCGCGGTATCGGCGTGCGGCCCGTCCTTGCTGCGCACGCGGATATGCGCTTCTCCATAGAGAGGCGCGCGTTTCTCGAGCAGGTCGGCAAGGATCTCGCGCGGATTGCCGGTCTTGAGAAGCGGGCGGTGATTGCGCCGCGAAGTCCGCTTGACCAGCGTATCGAGATCGCAATCGATCCAAACCGCGACCGCGCGATCAAGGATCAAGGCGCGCGTTTCGGGATCGACGAACGCGCCCCCGCCAGTGGCGATCACTCCGCCGTTCTCCTCGATAAGCCGCGCGATCACCCTGCGTTCGCCGTCGCGGAAATAGTCCTCCCCGAATTCGTCGAAGATCTCCGATATCTTGCGCTGCGCAGCGAACTCGATCTCGTCGTCGGCGTCGATGAAATCGCGCCCCAGCAAGGCGGCTAGCCTGCGCCCCACGGTCGATTTGCCTGCGCCCATCAGCCCGACGAGCACGATCGGGCGGTCGAGCCGGCCGGCTACCAGCGCGATATCGCGATCGTTCAGTGATGCTTCGGCGGTCATTGCCGCAAGGCCTATAGATGGGCTAGAGCGCGCGCAACATGGCAAAGCTTTCGACCCCCGCAAGCGGACTTTCGCGAAGACGGATAGCCCTCTATGTCGCGATGGTGATTGTCGGCATTCTGGCGCTGGCCTATTTCGATGCAGGCGAGGAGCCAATCCGGCCGATCGCCGAGCAGGTGACGCTGCCGGGAACGAGTGTAAGGGAGAAATGATGCGGCGAATTTCGCTGTTGGCGGGCGCTGCGGCGCTCGGGCTGACCGGTGCGGTGGGCGGCATTCTGGCCAGTGCCAGCACGAACGCGCAAAGTGCGCCGGAATCGCTCCTGCCTCCCGGCTTCGACGATCCGGCTCCGGCCCCCATTCCCACGCCCCGACCGGCGCAGACCGCCGCCCCGCGCCCGGCCGCGCCCGGCGCACCCTCGGTTGCGCCGCCATCCGGAGGCACCGAAGTGGTGCAACCGCTCCCTGGCGCTGGCTCGCCCGCGCCGGTGCCGACGATCTCCGGCGACGAGCTGTCGCAGCTTCCCTCGCTCGAAGAACTCGAGAACCTGTCGCCCGACGAACTCGACGAAAAGCTCGGCCTCAAGCCCAAGTTCGACATTCCACCCGCAGCCAGGCGATCGATGCGCGAGGTCGGATTGCTTTCGCCGCAGGAAGGCGGTCTGCCGACCGGATCGCTCGCCCGCCAGCCGGCAAGCCTCGTGCGTGCCGCGCTTGCCGGCACGCGCGGCCCGATGGTTTCTCGCTGGGGGCACATCCTGCTGCGCCGCGCTCTGGCGAGCCGGCTCGAGGCGCCAGAAGGCATGAACCCGGTCGAATTCGCTGCGCTTCGCGCGGCCACGCTCAACCGGATCGGCGAATTCGCGATCGCACGCGCGCTGGTGCAGGATGTCGACACGGGCAACTGGAACAAGGCGCTGACCGACGAGGCGATCACCGCGACGATCGCCACGTTCGACGTGACCGGCATCTGTCCGGCTGTCCGGCTCCAGGGATCCTCGCGCAAGGACCCGCAATGGGTTATGCTGCAGGCGATCTGCAATGCCTATGCTGGCGAAGGCGCGCTTGCCGGGACCCAACTCGACCGGGCGCTGGGCAACGGCATTGCGCCGCCGATCGATATCCTGCTCGCCCAGCGTTATGCCGGGGCTGCCGGACGCGGACGGCGGGCGGTCGAGATCGAATGGGATGACGTCGACACGCTCGATCCGTGGCGCTTCGCGCTTGCGGGTGCGGTCGGAGAGCCCGTTCCTGCGGGTCTGCTCGCCACCGCGATGGATGGACCCCAGCGTGATTACTTCGCGCTTGCGGGTGTTCATGCCGTGATGCTTCCGCCCGGAGAACGGGTCGACTGGGCGCGGCTCGCTGCCGAGCGCGGCGTCCTGTCGTCGCAGGCGATGATCGATCTCTACAGCATGGTCTATGCCGATCGCTCGGTCGGCGGCGAACCGGCTGGGCGGGCCGCAGCCTTGCGCGACGCCTATGTCGCCACCAACCCCGGCGCCCGGATCGCGGCAATGCAGCGGCTGTGGGGCGAAGATCGCGACTATTCCGCTCGGGTCAGCACCGCCTACGCTGCCGCGCGTATCCCCGCGAGCGAAGACCACGCACCCCATGCCGGCAATCTGATAGCCTCGATGCTCGCCGCCGGTCTCGACCGCGATGCCGCCGCCTGGCGCGGAATGATGGCGGACGGGAGCCTGGGCTGGGCCTTGCTCGCAGTCGGCATACCCGGTGCAGGCGACGCCGATTTCGGAGCGCTCGATACCTTTGCCGACAATGACGAGACAAGGGATATGCGTGCAACCGCGTTCCTCGTCGCCGGGCTGGCCGGTCTTGGACGGATTGACGGCGATGAACTCGAGGCATTCGAGGGGCGGCTCGACATCGACCTTTCGCGTCAGACGCGCTGGACCCGCGTGATTTCACGGGCGGCCGAGGTCGACAATGCGGCGCTTGTCGCGCTGCTTGCAGGGCTCGGAATGCAGGGCAGCGACTGGTCGCGGATGACCCCGCTGCACCTCTATCACATCGTCGCGGCCTTGCGGGCCGTCGGGATGGACGCCGAGGCACGGATGATCGCAGCCGAAGCGGTCGCGCGCGCCTGATCGGGGTGGGCAGCCGGCTATGTCCGAAGCGACCCGCGCCTTCCTCGAAATGCTCGCTGCCGAACGCGGAGCGGCGGCCAACACGCTGGCCGCGTATCGCCGTGATCTCGCGGGGGCGGAAGAAGCGATTGGAAACCTTGCCGCGGCGCCGCGCGCCAAGGTCGCGCAACTCGCTGGTGAATGGCGCAAGCTCGCGCCTTCGACCGTGGCGCGCAAGGCCTCGGCACTCCGGCAGTTCTTCGCTTTCGCCCAGGACGAGGGTTGGCGCGATGACGATCCTGCGGGCGCACTTCCCAGTCCGCGGGCGCGGCGACCGCTTCCCAAGGTGCTGTCGCACGCCGATGTCGAGGCGCTGCTGGCGCGCGCCGAACACGAAGCGGAAAGCGGGACACCGCTCGCGCTGCGCCAGCTGGTCTTGCTTGAAATGCTCTACGGATCGGGATTGCGCGCGACCGAACTCGTCTCGCTTCCGCTGTCGGCGGTCCCCCGCGATGCGCCGCTGGTCACGGTCACGGGGAAGGGGGGGCAGGCGCGGCTGGTCCCCGTGGGCGAGCGCGCCAGCGAGGCGCTGGCAGCATGGATCGCGGTTCGACCGAGCACGCCTCCATCGCGGTTTCTGTTTCCTTCGCGCGGGGGCAAGCATCTCACGCGGGTTCGGCTGTTCCAGATCCTCAAGGGACTGGCCGCGCGCGCGGGGCTCGATCCTGCCGGGGTCAGCCCGCACGTCCTACGTCACGCCTTTGCCACGCATCTGCTCGAAGGCGGGGCCGATCTGCGTGTGCTCCAGACCCTGCTTGGCCATGCCGATATCGTCACCACGCAAATATACACGCATGTCGATGCCGCCCGCCTTGTGGCGCTGGTCAATGCCCGCCATCCGCTGGCCCGATCGCGTTAGATAGACCTTGCCCGCGCGCGCGCTTCGGACTAGCGCACCGCCATGGTTTCCTACCTCGAATTCGAAAAACCCGTTGCGGCTCTCGATGAACGGATCGCCGCTCTCCGCTCGGCCAGCGATGACGATTCGGTCGATATTTCCGGCGAACTCGCGCGGCTCGAAGCAAAAAGCTCGGACCTTCTGGCGAGCACCTATGCCTCGCTCACCCCGTGGCAGAAGACCCAGGTTGCAAGACATCCTGAGCGTCCGCATTTCCGCGACTTCGTCCGCCACGCTTTCACCGATTTCATGCCGCTGGGCGGCGATCGGCTGTTTGGCGACGATCTGGCGATCATGGGCGGATTTGCGAGGCTCGGCGATCGCCGGGTGATGCTGATCGGGCACGAAAAGGGCAACGACACCCAGACCCGCATCAAGCACAATTTCGGCATGGGTAAACCCGAAGGCTACCGCAAGGCCGTGCGCCTGATGGAGCTGGCTGACAGGTTCGGCCTGCCGGTGGTAACGCTTGTGGATACCTCGGGTGCCTTTCCCGGGATAGAGGCCGAGGAACGCGGGCAGGCCGAGGCAATTGCCCGGTCCACCGAGGCGTGTCTTGCGCTCGGCGTGCCGATGGTCGCGACGATCGTGGGCGAGGGCGGTTCGGGCGGCGCGGTCGCGCTGGCGAGCGCCGAGCGGGTGCTGATGTTCGAACACGCAGTCTATTCGGTGATCTCGCCCGAAGGATGTGCTTCGATCCTGTGGCGCACCGCCGAGAAGGCAGCCGATGCCGCGCAGGCGATGAAGGTCACCGCCCAGCATCTCAAGAGGCTGGGCGTGATCGACCGGATCGTTCCCGAGCCAGTTGGCGGGGCGCATCGCGACCACGCCGAGGCCGCGCGCAACCTCGCATCGGCCCTCGAGGAAGAGCTCGACGCGCTCGTCGATCTGTCCTCGGAAGCGCTCGTGAGGACGCGCGAGGAACGGTTTCTCCAACTGTCTGGCTGAGCTTCGCATACAGGCGCGGAACCTCTGAGGCCCGGTTGTATTGGTAGGATATACAATCGCCGCCGCAAGGCGGGCCTAGAGGAGCGCCACCAGCATGAAAAATCTCGCGAAATCGACCTGTATCGGGTTCGCTTCCGCTCTCGCTCTCGCAACTGCCGGCTGCATGGGGATGGGATCGATTCCTTCCGCCTCTGCACCGATCACGCAGGACGAGGCCGAGATGGGTGCAAAATATCACCCGCAATTCCTTGCCGAATTCGGCGGAGCGATGACCGGGCCACATGCCGCTTATGTCGAGCAGGTCGGCAAGAACATCGCGGTGCAATCGGGTCTAGGCAATGCGCGCGAGAGCTTCACAGTGAGCCTCCTCAACAGCCCGGTGAACAACGCGTTCGCGGTTCCGGGCGGTTATGTCTACTCGACCCGACAACTCGTCACCCTGATGGACAACGAGGCAGAGCTTGCCGCAGTGCTCGGCCACGAGGTCGGACACGTCGCCGCGCGCCACGCGCAG
>JBFHIF010000046.1:0-7608 GCA_041596595.1 Erythrobacter sp.
CATTATTCACCTCCTCGCCGCGTTCGTAATAGACACGGAAGGTATCGGCGGCGGCGCGAACCTGTTCGGGCGTGCCGGTCAGGCCGATAAAGTCATCCGAAAAGGCGCGGGTGAACTCTCCCACGACCGGAGGCGTGTCGCGTTCGGGATCGATGGTGATGAAGATCGGCTGGATCATCGCAGACTTGCCCGGATCGCTTTTTTCGAAAGCAGCGAGGCCGCGTGCAAGCTGGGCCATGTCGTTGGGGCAAATGTCGGGGCAGAAGGCATAGCCGAAATAGACGACACGAAAATTCCCGGCGAAATCGTTCCACTTGACCGTCTTTCCGTCGGCATCGACGAGTTCGAAGTCGCCTCCGATATCGGCACCTTCGAGCGGCGGCTCGGCAACGGCCGCCTCATCGCTGCCGGGATTGCAGGCAGCGAGAGAGAGCGCGGTGAGGCCCGCAGCGAGATAACGGAAGATGGAAGGCTTGGCGGGATGGTTCATGGTCTGCTAACCGGCACTGGATCATCGGGGCTCTGCTGGAGCAGGGCTTTCATTTGCGGTATATGTGGCAGTTAATGCAGAAGGATCAAAGCGTGTCGGTTGGTGTTTTTCGCAGCTTGGGGCTGAAAGCCGCCGTAGCAGGGATGTTCGCGGCGCTGCTGGCGCTCGGGGTTCCGGTCGCTGCGCAAATGTATTCCAAGGGTTACACGTTCCTCGAGGCGGTCGATAAGCGCGAAGGTGACAAGGTCACCGAAATGCTCAACGATCCGGCTGCGGGCAAATCGCTGATCAATACGCGCGATATCACGACCGGAGATACCGGGTTGCACATCGCGACCGAGCGCCGCGATGCCCTGTGGGTGCGATTTCTCCTCCAGCGCGGCGCCGACGCGAATATCCGCAACAAGACTGGGGTCACGCCGCTCCAGCTCGCGGTGCGGCTCGGTTTCGTCGAGGGAGCGGAGGAATTGCTCAAGAGCGGGGCGCAGGTCGATGTGTCCGATAGCCAGGGCGAAACCCCGCTTATTGCGGCTGTGCACCAGCGCAACGTCGCGCTGGTGAAACGACTGTTGGCGGTAGGTGCCAACCCCGACCGCAACGACAATTCGGGACGGTCAGCGCGCGATTATGCGAAGTTGATGGGTCAGAATACGCTTTTGTTGCTGGAATTCGAGAAAGCCGACCAGGAACGCGAGGGCAAGGAGCCCAACAAGAATTACGGGCCGTCTTTTTAGGCCATGGACGACGCCGCGCCCGACTATTCCGACCTGACGCTGGACGAGCTGCGGATCGCGCTCGCACCCGAGATCGCAGCGTCCGCGATCTTCGATGGCTGGACTGAAACCGCTCTCGTCGCCGCGGCGGAAATGGCCGGCGCGGATGTCGATGTTGCAAAGCTCGCCTTTCCCGGCGGGGCGATGGACATGATCGAGGCCTGGGTCGCGCATATCGATCTGGCCATGCAATCGGCGTGGCCGCCCGAACGGCTTGCCGAACTCAAGGTGCGCGAGCGGATTCGGGTGCTGGTCGCCTTCCGGCTCGAAGCGGTGGCCGATCTCGACGAAGCCCTGCGCCGTGCGCTCGCGGTGATGGCAATGCCTCAGAACGCTGCGCGCGCGATGCGACTGGGCTGGCGCTCTGCCGACATCATGTGGCGCCTCGCGGGCGATACCGCGACCGATTACAACCACTATACCAAGCGCGCGATCCTGGCGGGGATCTACTCGGCGACGCTCGCGGTGTTCGTCAACGACGACAGCGAAGGCAAGGCCGATACCTACGCCTTCCTCGATCGCAGGATCGAGGGAGTGATGAAGTTCGAGAAGGCGAAGGCGCAGATGCTCGGTTCGGGCCGTGACCTGCCGAGCCTCACGCGCTTCCTCGGCCGGCTGAGATATCCGAGCCGCTGACGCGCGGTGGATAAGCCGCATGTGCGCTCGCCTCTGACGCACGGCTCGCTTATGACTTACCGGGAATCGCGATTCCTGCTGGATCAGCAGGTCGCGCCAGGTTTGAATTGAAAGGGATATTTAGATGGCGGGTTCGCTCAACAAGGTCATGCTGATCGGCAATCTCGGGGCTGACCCGGAAGTCCGGACCTTCCAGAATGGCGGCAAGGTTTGCAACCTGCGGATCGCCACGTCCGAGAGCTGGAAGGACAAGAACACAGGTGAGCGGCAGGAGCGCACCGAGTGGCACAGCGTCGCGATTTTCAACGAAGGGCTGGCCGGAGTGGCCGAGCGCTACCTGAAAAAAGGCTCAAAGGTTTACGTCGAAGGCCAGTTGCAGACCCGCAAGTGGCAGGATCAGAGCGGTAACGACCGCTATTCGACCGAAGTGGTTCTACGCGGCCCCGGATCGGTCATGACCATGCTGGATAGCGCCGGCGGCGGCGGCGGCGGCGGCGGCAGCAGTGGCGGCGGCTTCGGCGGCGGTGGCGGCTACGGCGGCGGTCAGAGCGGCGGCGGAAATGGCGGCGGCTCGGGTGGCAGCTCGAGCGGTGGCTACGACGATCTCGGGGACGATGACATCCCGTTCTGATCCGCGGAACTGCTTATTGAAGATTTGAGAGGGCTGGCCGGGGCGACCTGGTCAGCCTTTTTTCGTGAGTGCGGCCAAGGCTTCGGCCAGCGGTCCGTTCGGCGTGTCGTCGCCGGTAATCCCTGCCCGTTCGCGCGCGGCGTCGGCCTCCGGCCCTTCGGCATAGGGATCGATCGCCAGCCCCAGCGTCTGGGCAACCGCTTCACCGAGGTCGAAGGCATCGCCCGAATATTCGATCTCGTCGCAATCGTCAGCCTCGAGCTCGATCTCGATTTCGGCGTCGTCGTTTTCGTCGTGCGAATCCCCGCTTCTTTCGACGAAGCGCAGATCGACCCGTTCCTCGATCCGTGCAGGGAAGGCTTCGCCCGACACCGCGCAGATCTGCTGGACGTCGGCGGCGAGCGTGCCGCTGGCACGGATCGCACCGGCACGCTGCTCGAGATCGATCTCGGCGTGCAGCCGGTCGATCCCGGCCAGCCCGAAACGCTCTGCCAGCGCGGTGCGCTCGCCAGCGTCGGCCTCGATCTTGATCGTCTCACCCGGCAGCGGACGGGCCTTGACCATGTATGAAAGTTCGCTGTGCATCAGTGGATCTCTTCCGCTTTCAGCATGGCGTCGTCCGGCAGAGCAGAGAGCCTGTGAGACAGGTCCAGCAGCTTGTCGGCCACGCAGGTTGCCCCGGCTTCCTCGTCCGCGCCGTCGACAAAGGTGATGTTGCGCCGCGCGGCGTCAGCCAGCCGGGCGCGATCCTGGGACGCAAGCGCGCTGCGGTAGGCGCCGAGCCGGCCACCAAGCACGCTCATCAACCGCCCGATATGCTTGCCCACCACCACGTCGTCGATCCCGAGTTCGCGCAATTGCCCGTCCATGTCCTCGACAAACAATTCGGCGAGCAGCGCGCTTTCCGAGCGCATCTCGGATTGTTCGATACGGACCATGACCGTGCACAGCACCGCGCTGATCATGTCGAACCGTCCGGCAACGCTGTCCGCCACCCGGCACTCGCGATAATAGGCCGGGTCTCGGGCCAGCTCGATGACTCGGTGCCAAAGGGCGCGCACGCTTTCGCGCGGGTCCTGCGCGGTTCCGAGAATCTTGGATAGGATCGACATGGGAAAACCTTGCGTTTTTTCTTTGGCTCGGGGCACGTTCAGCCGCAATTCAAGCGCCTGCGCCCAGCCGAATGGCGCGAGCGCATTGCAAGGCTGCGGGCTTGTGCCTAAAGGCCTTGTCGACAAGCATATAGGATGCCGCGCGCTTGCGGCAATGTAAGATAGACGGGATTCGACGGTCACGATGGGTCAGACACACCGGCAGCATGGTTCTCTCGCGCGCCTTTGCGGCAGGCTCGCTTTCGTGGGGGGCGTGGCGCTAGCGCTCGGGGCCTGCGCGCAGATTCGCGAAACGCGTGGCTATGTGGTTGACCAGGTGCTGCTCAACTCGATTCAGCCCGGCATCGACAATAAGCAATCCGTCGAGGGAACGCTCGGCCGCCCGACATTCGAAAGCCAGTATGGCGAGCCGACGTGGTATTACATTTCCAGCGTCACCGGTCGCCGTCCCTTCGTGCGTCCGCGTATCCGCGCGCACTCGGTCCTGGCGGTGACGTTCGACGAAGACGGCAATGTGGCGTCGATCGATCGCAGCGGAGTCGAAGACGTCGTCTATCTCCAGCCTGATGGCGACAAGACCCGCACGCTCGGCCGCGAGCGCGGATTCCTCGAAGATCTGTTCGGCAATATCGGCCAGGTCGGCAGCGGCGGACCCGCTCCGGGCCAGTAAGGCCAGCTTGACGGGCGCAAACCAGCGCCCATATCGCCGTGCATGAACAATGACACGGCGAGCCACGGCCTGACCCAGTGGCACGGCACCACCATTATCGGCGTGAAACGCGGCGACAAGACGGTGATCGCGGGCGACGGGCAGGTCTCGATGGGCAATACGGTGATGAAGCCCAACGCCCGCAAGGTCCGCAGGATCGGCGAGGGCGACAAGGTGGTCGCCGGTTTCGCCGGCGCGACTGCCGATGCCTTCACTCTGTTCGAACGGCTCGAAAAGAAACTCGAGCAGTATTCTGGCCAGCTGATGCGCGCCGCGGTCGAACTCGCCAAGGACTGGCGCACCGACAAGTATTTGCGCAATCTCGAAGCGCTGATGATCGTCGCGGACAAGGATGCGCTGCTGGTCCTCACCGGCAATGGCGACGTGCTTGAACCCGAAGGCGGGATCACGGCGATCGGCAGTGGCGGCAATTATGCGCTCGCGGCTGCGCGCGCGCTTGTCGAATACGAGGACGATGCAGAGCAGATCGCCCGGAAGGCGATGGCGGTTGCCGCCGACATCTGCGTTTTCACCAACGGCAATGTCACGATCGAAACCGTCTAGGTTTGCGCTGCCCCAAAGAATTCAGGAAAACATGACCGACAATCTCACCCCCAAGGCGATCGTCGCCGCACTCGATGAACACATCATCGGCCAGAAGGATGCCAAGCGCGCGGTCGCGGTCGCTTTGCGCAATCGTTGGCGTCGCCAGCGGCTCGGCCCCGAGCTGCGCGACGAGGTGACGCCCAAGAACATCCTGATGATCGGCCCGACCGGCTGCGGCAAGACCGAGATCAGCCGCCGGCTGGCGAAGCTGGCCGAGGCCCCGTTCGTCAAGGTCGAGGCGACCAAGTTCACCGAGGTCGGCTATGTCGGCCGCGATGTCGAGCAGATCGCCCGCGACCTCGTGGAAGAGGCGATCAGGCTCGAAAAAGACCGCCGCCGCGAGGCGGTGCGCGAAGCCGCGAGCGAGGCGGCGATGCAGCGGCTCCTCGATGCTCTGGTCGGCCCGAACGCCTCCGAAGCCACGCGCGAGAGCTTCCGCCAGCGTATCGTCGACAATTCGATGAACGAAACCGAAGTCGAGATCGAAGTCGCCGAAGCCCCTTCGATGCCGTTCGATCTCGGCGGGGCAGGGGGCAATGTCGGGATGATCGATTTGTCCGACATGCTCGGCAAGGCGATGGGGCGCACTCCATCCAAGCGGCGCAAGCTGCGGGTTCCCGAGGCGTGGGACAAGCTGGTCGACGAAGAAGCCGAAAAGCGCCTGGACCAGGACGATGTTGCCCGCGTTGCGCTCCAGAACGCCGAGACTAACGGGATCGTATTTCTCGACGAGATCGACAAGATCGCCGTGTCCGATGTCCGCGGCGGCAGCGTCAGCCGCGAGGGCGTGCAACGCGACCTCCTGCCGCTGATCGAAGGCACCACGGTCAGCACCAAGTACGGTCCGATGAAAACCGACCACGTGCTGTTCATTGCCAGCGGCGCATTCCACGTCGCCAAGCCTTCGGACATGCTGCCCGAACTCCAGGGCCGCCTGCCAATTCGGGTCGAATTGCGCGCGCTCACCCAGGAGGACTTCGTACGCATCCTGTCCGAAACCCGCGCCAATCTGGTCGAGCAATATCGCGCGCGGATCGGGACCGAGAAGGTCACGCTCGAGTTCACCGACGATGCGGTCAACGAGGTGGCGCGGATCGCCGCGACCGTGAACGAGAATATCGAGAATATCGGCGCCCGCAGATTGCAGACGGTGATGGAAAAGCTGATCGAGGAGATCAGCTTCGAGGCCGAGGAGCACGAGGGCGAAACGGTCACGATCGACGCCGCCTATGTCCGCGAGCGGCTCGACGGGCTGGCTGGCAACACCGACCTGTCGAAATATATCCTGTAATGGGCGAGCCGGTCAGCGATCTTGCCCGGATGCTGGCCGAGATGGAGCCGACGCTTCACACTTACCCCTATCGGTTTGTCCTGCTGCCGCCAGGAGAGGACCCGCGAGCCGAATGGCTGGGGGAACCCTTTGCGATCATTCGCGAGGCGGAAGGCACGACGCTGATCGCCGAAGCCCGCGAGCCGGAACCGGGGGCCGACCCGTTATTCGCGCGAATCACGCTGCAGGTTCACTCGAGCCTCGAGGCTGTCGGGCTCACCGCTGCGGTCTCTGCCGCGCTCGCAGGAGCGGGGATCGCTTGCAACATCGTCGCCGGGTCTCACCACGACCACCTGTTCGTGCCCTGGGCGAAGCGAAACGAAGCCCTGCGCCACTTGCAGAGGGCATCGAACGACGCGCGTCGATGATTATAGGCGTTTGATCGCGGACGAGCGATCTATCCCCTTGAGCACATTGTCGATGCACAGCTAACCTGATCTGCGATCAGATTGAGGGGCAAGACCGATGAAACCGAGTGAACTTCTGGCGGGAACCGCCGCCGCCGCCATGTTGCTGTGGGGCGCACCCGCGCTGGCGCAGCCGGAGGGCACAGGTTCTTCGCCCGCGCTATCCGCTCCTGCGATCGAATATACGAGCTGGACGCTCGGCAACGGGTTGCGGGTGATCGCGATCCCGGATGACACGACGAGCACCGTCACGACCTCGCTGTGGTATGATATCGGCTCCAAGCTCGATCCCGAGGGGCGCAGCGGGTTTGCTCACCTGTTCGAGCACATCCTCAGCCGCAAGACCGAGAACATGCCTTACAACATGATCTACGGGTTGACCGCCGACATCGGGGGCACGCGCAACGCGTCGAACTGGGTCGATCGCACCAATTATTTCGAGCAGGTGCCAGCGCAATATCTCGAGACGATGCTGTGGACCCATCGCGAACGGATGGCGAAGGTCGTGGTCGACGACGAGGTTTTCGAGACCGAGCGCGGTGTGGTGAAGGAAGAACTGCGCCAGCGCGTTCTCGCGCCGCCCTATGGGCGGCTGCAAAGGTTCGTCCTGCCCGAAAACGCCTTCGACGTGATGCCGCATCGCCGACCGGGCATTGGCAGTATCGTGGATCTCGACAATGCAACGCTCGATGATGCGCGCGCGTTCTACGAGGCCTATTACGGGCCCGACACCGCGACCCTGATCGTCGCGGGCAATTTCGAGATCGGAAACTTGCGCGATCTGGTCGACACCTATTTTGCCGACATCCCGCCACGCGCCAACCCGGTCGAACTCGCGATCGACGAGCGCGAGCCCGGGCGCAGCGAACCCCGCCATGTCGATGCTACTGCGCCCAATGTCCCGCTGCCGGTGG
>JBFHIF010000047.1:0-7595 GCA_041596595.1 Erythrobacter sp.
AGCGCCGGGATCTGTACGCTCCACGACGGCCAGCTCGTGCGCCGCCGCGCCGAGGGCAAGCTCGCAAACCTCGTTGACGTGCTGCGCGAACAGCCCGCACCCGGCACGGTGGGCATTGCGCATACGCGCTGGGCGACCCACGGCGCTCCCACCGCCAACAATGCCCACCCGCACGCGACCGGCGAAGTGGCGATCGTCCACAATGGAATCATCGAGAATTTCAAGGAATTGCGCGCCGAACTGCGAGAGGACGGTCGCACTTTCGATAGCGAGACCGACAGCGAAGTGGTCGCGCATCTCATCTCGCGCAGGATCGAGGCGGGCGACACGCCGCAGGATGCGGTGCGCGAAGTCCTGCCGCGACTGCGCGGCGCCTTTGCCCTCGCGATCGCGTTTCGCAGTCACCCCGATCTTCTGATCGGCGCGCGGCTCGGCTCGCCGCTGGTCGTTGGCTATGGCCCACAGGGCGAGAATGCCGAAATGTATCTGGGTTCCGATGCGCTCGCGCTCGCGCCGCTCACCCAGCAGATATCCTATCTCGAGGAAGGGGACTGGGCTGTCATCACCCGCGAAAGCGCCACGATCTACGACGCCGAGGGTAACGAAGTGGAGCGCGAAATCCGGGCGTCGGGCGCTTCGGCAGCGGCGACCGAGAAGGGCAATTACCGCCACTTCATGCAGAAGGAAATCTTCGAGCAGCCGACCGTGGTGGCACAGACGCTCGGCTCATATCTGCGCCGCGACGACAGTTCGGTTGCGCTGCCGCAATTCGATTTCGATATCTCGAGCGTGCGGCGTCTCACCATCGTCGCCTGCGGCACGTCCTTCTACGCCGGGATGGTGGCGAAATACTGGTTCGAGCAGTTCGCCCGTGTACCGGTCGATATCGATGTCGCGTCCGAGTTCCGTTACCGCGAACCGGTGCTCGAGGAAGGCGGCCTCGCTCTGTTCATCTCGCAAAGCGGCGAGACCGCAGACACGCTCGCCGCGCTGCGCCATTGCAAGAAGGAAGGGCAGACGATCGGCGTGGTGGTGAACGTGCCGACCAGCACCATGGCGCGCGAAGCTGACCTGCTATTGCCGACCCATGCAGGGCCGGAGATCGGGGTCGCCTCGACCAAGGCGTTCACCTGCCAGCTCGCGGTCCTCGCCGCGCTCGCCGCGCACATGGCGGTCAAGAAGGGGCTGGTGAGCCGCGCGCAGGAAGCCGAGATCGTCAACCACCTTCTCGAGGCGCCCGCGTGTCTCAACGCCGCTCTCGATCATGACGAGGATATCGCGGCGATGGCACACCTGATCGCGCCGGCGCGCGACGTGCTCTATATGGGCCGCGGTCAGGACTATCCGCTCGCTCTCGAGGGCGCGCTGAAGCTCAAGGAAATCAGCTATATCCATGCCGAGGGCTATGCCAGCGGCGAAATGAAGCACGGACCCATCGCACTGATCGACGACGAGGTTCCCGTGGTGGTGATCGCGCCCTCCGGCCCGCTCTTCGAAAAGACGGTATCGAATATGGAGGAAGTGCGTGCGCGCGGCGGCAAGGTCGTGCTGATTTCGGATGCCGAAGGGATTGCCGAGGCGGGCGAAGGTTGCATGGCGACGATCGAGATGCCCCGGGTTCACCCGCTCATCGCGCCGCTCGTCTACGCCATTCCGGTGCAGCTTCTCGCCTATCACGTTGCCGTGGTGAAGGGCACCGATGTCGACCAGCCCCGCAACCTGGCGAAATCGGTCACGGTCGAGTGATAAGCGGCGGGTGAACGCACAAGCCCGATCACCGCAAGTTCGAATGCACGCGATATGACCGCGTCGGCTTCGCGAGCGCCATTCCGCGGGGCGCTGATTTCCGACCGGTTTTTCTCGATTCCTTGAGTTTTATCAGAATTCTTTCGGCACAAAGCGACCGTAGCTTTACGGCGCACTAACCTTTTCGCATTACGCGCAGATATGTGATCGATCAGAAGCCTTCTTCCACGCAGGTGGATGCGCAATGCCTGTCCGCTTCCGCGGTGCTCGGTATTACCGGCCGCAAGAGCGCGGAATGGCTGCGGTTGCGCTCTCTTCAACACGCCGCTCTGGTGAAGCAGACCGGGTTTCGCGCCTATGCCAACGCAGTCTTCGCCCTGTTCGTGGCGCGGATTTTCATGGACTCTGTTTCGCTTAACCTGATGCTGGGTTGGGCGCTCGCGATCGGCATCGTCCAGGTCCGAGCCGTGCAAACTGCGGTAGATCTGTCTGACATCGAGAAGAGCGGAATTTCGAGCGCCGAATTCGGGCATCACGTTCTTTCCTCGATCATGACCGCTGCGCTGTGGGCGGTGCCAGTGCTGGTTTTCGCGCCGATGGGTTCGACTGCCGATCTCACCGCTTTGCTCGTGATCTACGCCATCCTGATCTGCGGCGGAGTGTTCTTCAACACTTCGGCACCGCTCGCGACCGCGGGGTTCACTCTGGTTCTGGGCATCGCCACCATGATCTCTCTCGCCGCCGCCGGTCTTTGGCTGGTTCTTGCTGCGGTGGCGGTTTTCGTCATCATGACAGTCCTGGGAACCGCGGAAATTGGCCGGGTGCGGCTGGCTGCGCGCCTGGCTGCCGACGACGCAACCGAGCAGCGCGAGACAGTGTCGCTGCTCCTGCGCGAGTTCGAGGAAAACGAGGCGGACTGGTTGTGGGAAGTCGATATCACGCGCCGCCTGCGCTCTGTCAGCCCGCGCTTCGCTTTCGCCCTCGGACACGCTCAGCGCGACGCGGAGGGCAAGCCGCTGCTTGAACTCATATCGGGCAGTTGGGACGAGGGCGACATCGACCGCAGCCTCCACGAACTCGCCGAACGGTTGAAGAACCGCGAGAACTTCTCTGCACTGATCGTACGCGTAACGATCAAGGGCGAGAAGCGCTGGTGGGAGCTCTCGGGAACTCCGATCCATGACGACAGGGGCCGCTTTGCCGGTTTCCGGGGGGTCGGTTCGGACGTCACCGAGCAGCGCGCCTCTTCGGAGAAGATCGCCTATCTTGCCCGCTACGACACCCTGACGTCGCTCCCCAACCGGTTACAGCTCAACGAAGCGCTGGGCGAAGCGATCAAATATGCCGAAAAATGGCGCTCGCGCTGCGCGTTGCTGATGATCGACCTCGATCGGTTCAAGTCGGTGAACGATTCGCTGGGGCATCTCGTCGGGGACAAGCTGCTGGCCCAGGTCTCGGCCCGGCTGCGGAACATCCTGAGCGAGGACCAGCTGTGCGGTCGCCTGGGCGGCGACGAATTCGCGATCGTGATCCGCGACGCGGACAGCAAGGAAATCGTCAACGAGACCGCCCGGAAGGTCATTTCCACGCTCTCGGAGCCTTACGAGGTTGGTCACCACACGCTTTATGTCGGTGCCAGCGTCGGATCGGCAATGGGGCTGCGCGATGGGAACACGGTCGAGGAACTCATGCGCAATGCCGACCTCGCGCTCTACCAGGCGAAAGACCTGGGTGGAGGCGAACATTGCCGGTTCGAACCGTCGCTCCACGCGCTCGCCGAAGAGCGGCGAAAGCTGGAGGTTTCCCTGCGCAGAGCGGTGCTCGAAGAAGAATTCGTGCTGCATTATCAGCCCGTCGTCGATGCGCGGACCGAAGAGATTGTCAGCTTCGAGGCGCTCGTCAGGTGGAACAGCCCCGAGCACGGCTTCGTCAGCCCCGGCAAGTTCATCCCCCTGGCAGAAGATACCCGCCTGATCGTCCCGATCGGGCGCTGGGTTTTGCGCCAGGCCTGTGTCGAGGCACGCGCGTGGCCCGATTCGATCAAGGTCAACGTCAACGTCTCGCCCGAGCAATTGCTCGAACCGCGCTTCCACGAGGAAGTGATCGACGCGCTTTCGAGCAGTGGCCTGCGCCCAGAACGGCTCGAAGTCGAGGTAACCGAGAGCATCTTCGTGCGCGATGCCGCGACCGCGCGCAGATCGCTCGAAAAGATCATGGCGCTCGGTTGCTCGGTCGCGCTCGATGATTTCGGGACCGGCTATTCTTCGCTGGGATATCTTCGCACTTTGCGCTTCTCCACGATCAAGGTCGACCGGTCCTTCGTGCAAGGTGCGGCGCAGAATTCGAACGAAAGCCTCGCGATCATCAACGCTGTCGTCGCCATGGCGCGCAGCCTCGACATGACGACCACGGCCGAAGGCGTCGAGAGCGCCGAGGAAGCGGAGATGATCCGCAAGCTGGGCTGCGACAAGATCCAGGGTTATTATTTTGGCAGGCCGATGCCGCAGGAAGATGCGCGCAGGATATTCCAGACCGAGAAATGGCGGCTCAGGGCCGGATGACACGAAGGCTGGCCGGGGAGCCGGACCCGCCGAGGGATCACGCGCCGATCAGCGCGCCCACGATGTTCTCGAATACGCGCCGACCATCGCTACCGCCCAGATCGGAGTGCGCGGCCGGCTCAATCGCCCGCTCGGGGTGAGGCATCATGCCCAGCACCCGGCCGTTCTCGCTCAGGATCCCGGCGATGTCGCGGCGCGATCCATTGGGGTTCCCGACATATCGGAACGCCACCCGGTCCTCTCCCTCGAGCCGGTCGAGAGTTTCCTCGTCGGCGAAGTAATTGCCGTCGTGATGGGCCACCGGCACGCGGATCGTTTCACCGGGCTCGAAACCGTGGGTGAACGGGGACGAGGTGTTGCCGACCGTCAGCGTTGCCGTGCGACAGATGAAGTTCTGGTTGGCATTGCGCATCAGGGCGCCGGGCAGGAGACCGCTTTCAGTGAGGACCTGGAAACCGTTACACACACCCAGAACGGGGATGCCACGCTCGGCAGCAGAGATCACTGCGCGCATGATCGGGCTTTTCGCGGCCATCGCACCCGAGCGCAGATAGTCGCCGTAGGAGAACCCGCCCGGCAAAGCGATCAGGTCAAGGCCCTGCGGCAGATCGGCATCGCCGTGCCAGACGCGCAGAGCCGGTTCGCCCGACACCGCCTCGAGCGCAACCGCCATGTCGCGGTCGCAATTTGAGCCCGGAAAGGTAACCACCGCGGCACGGAAAGCCATCAGGCCGACTCCTTCTCGCCCGTCAGACGCTCGATCGCGTAATCCTCGATCACCATGTTGGCGAGCAGCTTTTCGCACATCGAGCGGATCGTTTCGTCGCTCGTGCCGTCGGCGAGTTCCATCTCGATCATGCGCCCGATCCGCACGTCCTCGACACCGTCGAATCCCATGTGCTCGAGCGAGTGGTGCACGGCGCGACCCTGCGGGTCGAGCACACCCGGCTTGAGACGAACGAGGATGCGAACTTTCATGATGCTTGCTCCGGGAGATGGCAGATTGGCGTGCTGCCGCCCCCTATAGCGTCCATGCGCGCGAGGGCAATTGTTGGCAGACAGCTTCGCGCCGTGCAGCCCCGCACCCCAGTGTGTCTCGAGAGCAACATATCCGCACGCCGGGGGCGAAAAAGACATCGCAGGAGCGGCGCAGACGGCCTCGCCCCTCGCCCGAATCGCGGTTTTCTGCCACTGGCGCGGCTTGCAAGGCGATCAGGCAATCGCCGCAACAGGGATCACAGCCATGTCCAGAATTATCCTGAGCACTCGCAGCTTGCTAGCGAGTTCGACCGTCTTTTCAGCTGTCATGCTGGGATTTGCCGCTCCGGCCAACGCCCAGAATGTCGAGCAAGGCGCCACCGAATCGAGCGGCCAGCTTCCCTCGATCATCGTCACCGCCAACCGGCGCGAGGAAAATCTCCAGGATGTCGCAGTATCCGCCGACATTCTCGACCAGGGCCGGGTCGACACGATCTTCGCCGCCGCCGCCGACACCACCGCTCTGGCGGGCGCGGTTCCGGGGCTGAACGTCGAGAGTTCGAACGGTCGCGTAGCGCCGCGTTTCTACATTCGCGGTCTCGGCAACACCGACTTCGACCTCGCCGCATCGCAGCCGGTTTCGGTAATCATGGACGATGTCGTTCTTGAGAACGTCACGCTCAAGAGCTTCCCGATCTTCGATGTCGAGCGGATCGAAGTTCTGCGCGGCCCGCAGGGCACCCTGTTCGGGCGCAACACGCCTGCGGGCATCGTCAAGATCGATACCGTCAAGCCAAGCTTCGACACAGAAATGCGCGCCAACCTTTCCTATGGCAGCTACGGCACCATGTCGCTCAGCGGAGCGGCAGGCCGAGGGATCGTCGAGGATACGCTTGCTTTCCGTGTCTCGGCGCAGCTCCAGCGTCGCGGCGACTGGATCGATAACGGTTTCACCGGCGAGGAAGACGCTCTTGGCGGCTACACCGATTTCGCGGTCCGCGGCCAATTGCTGCTGACCCCGGGTCCCGACACCGATATCCTTGCGCAGGTTCAGTATCGCGATCTCGACGGCAGCTCGACCTTCTTCCGCGCCAATATTCTCGGCCCCGGCAATAACGAGCTCAATGCGAACTACGACCGCGACACCGTGTTCTATGACGGGGGCGGCGGCAATGTGGCCGAATATCGCCAATGGGGCTCGACGCTCAACATGAGCCATGCCTTTGCTGGCGCGACCTTGACCTCGATTACCAGCTATTACGAGAGCGAGGGTTCAAGCCGCGGTGATATCGACGGTGGTTTCGGTGCATCCTTCCTCCCCTTCATGGGACCGGGCTTCATCCCGTTCCCCGCCGATACGCAGGATTCGCTCGACCTGTGGCAGTTTACGCAGGAAATCCGGCTCGCTTCGGACACTGACGGGCCGCTGACCTGGCAGATCGGTGGCTTTTATTTCGAAAGCGATTTCGACGTGACTACCGTGGGCTTCAGCTTCCCGCCGCCGGTTACCGTCAACCACACCAACAAGGCTTGGGCGGCGTTCGGGCAGGCAAGCTACCAGCTTACCGACATGGTCCGGCTGACAGGCGGCCTGCGCTACACCGACGACGAAAAGGACTTCTTCGTCGTCTCCGGCGCGCCGCCGCAGCCTGTGAGCGTGCAGGACGACCAGATCGATTGGGACGTCAGCCTGTTCGTCGATGTCTCGGACGATGTCAGCGTCTACGGCAAGGTCGCCGACGCGTTTCGCGGTCCGACCATTCAGGGTCGCGATGTCGCCTTCTTCGCGCCGCCTTCCGTCGCGCAGTCGGAAAACATCATGTCTTACGAGGCCGGCTTCAAGACCGAGCTCGCTGACCGCGCGGTCCGCCTCAATGGCGCCGTGTTCTACTACACGGTCGATGATCCCCAGTTCACCGCCGTTGGTGGCGGGGGCAACCTCGTCCAGTTGATCAACGCCAATCAGGGCGAAGCTTTCGGCTTCGAACTCGACAGCGCATTCCAGATCTCGCCCTTCTTCGAGGTGACCTTGGGGCTCGCATTTGCCGATACCCAGATCAACGATCCGAACCTCGCCGTCGGCATCTGCGCGCAGTGCACCGTGACCGACCCCACCGTGGTCATCAACGGTTCGACCCGCGCGCTGGTCGACGGCAATCCTTTCCCCAATGCGCCCAAGTGGAGCGGGGACTTCACTGCCCGCTACAGCATCCCGGTGGGCGATCGCGACGAGTTCTTCGTCTTCACCGACTGGACCTGGCTCGGAGAAACAAATTTCCTCCTCTACGAAAGCGCCGAATTCAATTCGGA
>JBFHIF010000048.1:0-7465 GCA_041596595.1 Erythrobacter sp.
GCGTGTAGCACAGCTGATTATCGAGGGGTCGTACTTCAGACATTCCGGGCTCCCGCTGTGGTCGCGATCACAGTTTTAATTATCGCGATAATATTTCCGCTTGACTGCAAACGCAAGGGTTCCTAGCTGGTGATTATCGCGATAAATGTTTTCGCGGCACGTTATTTCTGAGAGGACGACCATGTCTGTTGATGTCAAATACCGCACTTCGGCCACGGCAACCGGTGGACGCGAAGGCACGGCCCGCACCGACTGCGGGACTTTCGAAGCCAATCTGTCCACCCCCCGCGAACTGGGCGGCGCAGGTGGACCGGGAACCAACCCCGAGCAATTGTTCGCGGCCGGATACGCAGCCTGCTTCATCGGCGCCATGAAAGTGGCAGCCCCACCGCTGGGTCTCAAGGTCCCTTCCGATACAAACGTTCGTGCAACGGTCGGTATCGGCCCTCGCGCAGCCGGCGGGTTCGGTATCACCGCCGATCTGCATGTCACGCTGCCAGGCCTCGACCGTGCCGAAGCCGAGAAGCTGGTCGAATCCGCGCATCAGATTTGCCCCTATTCCAACGCCACCCGCGGAAATATCGACGTAGGCCTGTCGGTCGCGTGATCCGGTCCCTCGGTCGGGGCATTACCCCCGACCGGGGACATCGTCCGACAGCCAAACCAGCAAGCGGATCAGATGATGTTCGCGATCCACACGATTGCGAGAGCGGCGGGTAGGAACAGGGCCTGCGCGAGCAGCGTTCCCACGAGCCGGCTAACCGATATCCAGGCGATCGCGCGGCGGAAACTGGCCTCTGGCAGTTTGCCGTCAACCACGTCGTCGGTGAGGATCGAAAGATGCGGATCAATGAACAGGAACAGCAGGATCGTGGCAAAGCCGTTCACCACCGCCGACAATTGCGACGCGGTGACCCGGTATTCGGGGTTCAGGTATCCCGCGTAGAGCGCGGCGAATACGCCAACCACGAGCAGGGCCTGCGCAAAGCAGTTGGCGAGCAGTATGCCCCAGCTGAGCTCGCGCGGCTTTTCCCGGCCCACCGATGCAGTGGCCGGTGCCGAGATAGAGGTTCGCAACACGCGCACCCCCCCGGGAGAAACCCCCCGCAGGAGCGTGCCGACGAGCGATTGTCGCGGCTGCACGGCGGAAATCGTGAAGGCGAACACGCGTTGGGCGGTCGGGACCAGAACCACGCCGACCAGAACACCGAGAAACGCCGCAAGCAGGATCAGCCTGAAATCGACCTCGAGGCTGTTGGTGGCCTGCGCGGCGAGACTGTTCTCGACACGTTTGGCGACCAGCGGCGCCAGAAATCCGTTCGATAGCCGGGATACGAGCAGCAGGACATTGAACAGGGCAAAACTCATCGCGATCCGCCCGGTCCGCACGCCCGCAATGCGCGCGGCATATGCCAGCGCCCCGATCAGATTTATGACGAATGCCAGACAAAGCACCGCCGTCAGGTTCGTGTCCATGGATGTCCAATCTCTTCCGCTCGATCGACGCAAGTCGCCTGGTCAGACTAGCCAGGCTTTTGCCGCGGCGAAAAGACCTGTGGCAGGCAAATACAGCTCGGTTGTGCGCCGCACAACGAGAAACTCCCAGCCTCGACTCACGGCGTTTCGAGACAGGCCGAGCCTGGGCGACCACCGAAGGTCTGCATCCGACAGACTATTGGTGGTGCCACCTCTCAAGCGAAACGGCGTGAACCCAGCTCGCGGAAGACGACGGGACCGCAAGAGCTGGCTACAGGTTTACACTGCGCAAGCGCAACGAATTGAGCACGACCGATATTGAGGATGCACTCATAGCAAAGGCGGCCAGCATGGGGCTGATGAGAATGCCCAGGACGGGATAGAGTATCCCAGCCGCAACTGGCACGCCCGCCGCGTTGTAGATCAACGCAAAAAACAGGTTTTGACGGATGTTGAGCATCGCCGCGCGTGCGAGCCTCCTGGCCCGAACCACCCCGTCAAGGCTGCCGCTCACAAGTGTGATCCCGGCGCTTTCAATCGCGATGTCAGCACCTGTGCCCATGGCGATGCCTACATCGGCTTGCGCCAGCGCGGGAGCGTCGTTGACTCCATCCCCCGCCATCGCGACCTTGCGACCGGCATCCTGCAACTCACGAATGAGGCGCACCTTCTCCTCCGGCAACACGTCAGCGCGAATTTCCCTGATACCCAGGCGCGAAGCCACGGCGCCTGCGGTGCGTTCATTATCGCCGGTCGCCATGATGATCCGGAAGCCTTGGCCTCGCAGCGCGTCGAGCGCGGCCGGCGTAGATTGCTTGATCGGATCGGCCACGCTGACCAACCCTGCGACTCCCGCTTCGATCACGACGAACATGACCGTCTCGCCTAGGTCCCGATGCGCATTGGCTTTCTCGGCATAGGTTGCACCCTCGAGCCCGAGATCCGTGACCAGCTTGAGGTTGCCGAGCGCGACAGCTCTGCCATCGACCACCCCCTTGACGCCCTTGCCGGTGATCGCCTCGAATTCGGAAGCTTCGCCCAACAGAACGCCGCGTTCTTCAGCGCCGCTCACTATAGCTTCGGCCAGCGGATGCTCGGATCCGCGCTCCAGCGTCGCGGCAAGGCGCAGGACTTCGGCTTCATCATGACCCTGTTCTGCCAGCACGGCCACGAGGCGCGGTCTGCCTTCGGTAAGCGTGCCGGTCTTGTCGACGATAAGGGTGTCTGCGGTTTCGAACCGTTCGAGCGCTTCGGCATTCCTGATCAGCACGCCCGCCTGGGCGCCCCGCCCTGTCGCAGTCATGATCGATAGCGGTGTGGCGAGGCCGAGCGCGCAAGGGCAGGCGATGATCAGCACTGATACGGCCGCGATCAAGGCATGGGAGAGCACAGGGGGCGGCCCCCAAATGGCCCAGCCCAAAAACGCCAGGATGGCGATCGCGATGACGGCTGGAACGAACCAGCCGGCCACTCTGTCTGCGTATTTCTGGATGGGCGCGCGCGAGCGCTGCGCGGCAGCGACCATTTCGATGATCTGCGCCAGCAGGGTATCTGCCCCCACCCTCTGCGCCTCGATAACGAGGCTTCCGGTGCCATTAATGGTTGCACCGGTGACGCGATCGCCCGCCATCTTCTCGACTGGAATGGGTTCGCCGCTGATCATGCTTTCATCGACGCTGGAGCGTCCATCAAGAACGATTCCATCGACCGGGACCTTGTCACCGGGAACCACCCGCAACCGATCCCCGACCTTGACCTGTTCGAGCGGGATCTCGTCCTCGCTACCATCGTGGCGGATCACGCGCGCACTCTTTGCGGCAAGCCCCAGAAGTGCGCGGATCGCCCTCCCCGTCCCCTCGCGCGCTCGCAACTCCAACACTTGGCCGAGCAGCACCAGAACCACGATTACGGCAGCGGCCTCGAAATATACCGGGACGTTCCCGTGCATATCGCGAAAGTCTGCCGGGAACAGGCTGGGCGCCAGCACGGCTGCGACGCTGAATAGCCAGGAGGCCAGGACTCCCATGGCGATCAGCGAGAACATGTTCAGTTGCCGCGTGGCAAATGAGGTCCAGCCGCGCGTGATAAATGGCCACCCGCACCACAGCACGACAGGTGTCGCGAGTGCCAGTTCGACCCACTGCGCGGACTCGTGCCCAATCGCCTGCCGGAATCCTCCAAGGCCCATCATCGGACCCATCGCGATGAACAAAACAGGCAGGGTCAGCACTGCACCGATCCAGAACCGACGTGTGAAATCGATCAATTCGGGGTGCGGCGCCTCGATTGCATGTGCCACGGATTCAAGTTCCAGCGCCATGCCGCAAATGGGGCATGCCCCCGGGTGCGCTTGTCGAATCTCGGGGTGCATCGGACAGGTGTAGATGGCTTCTCCAAGAACCCCTTGGGGAACGTCCACCTGATCGACTGCGCTCACGTCATTGGCCGCCATTTGCCCCTCACCTCCAATATCTGATCGAGCCGGGTCTCTCGCTCCGCATTGTGTGGGTCGGGGTGCATGGCACCATCATACATGTCGCGCCTCTCACAGGCCACTCACCTTACGGCCATACCCGAAAGAGACACTCACCCCCGTCACAACCATCGCAGGCACGCTCGCATTCGACGCCGATTTTTGTATGGGATCAATCTACTCGCTCAATCGTTACCGGGCCGAAACATAGCCCATATTGGCTTGTCAATTTTTGCTGGAGGGGTATCGAGCCGATCATGGATCAGCAGCTAAGAGGCGATGCAGGCTTGGCGATCGACGCCGGACTGCTTGCTGATATGTTTAGTCAAGCGCCGGGGTTCATGGCGCTCCTGCGCGGTCCCGATCACGTCTTCGAACTGGCAAACCCCGCTTATCGTACATTGATCGGCGATCGCGACGTCATCGGCAAGCCCGTGGCCGAGGTCGCTCCAGAGGCGGCCGAACAAGGGTTTCTCGACATTCTCGACGAAGTCTATCGGACCGGAAAGGCCTATACCGGCCATGCGGTCGAAGTGCGCCTGCACAACCGCGAAGAAACCGTCTTCGTTGATTTCGTCAACCAGCCGATCACCAATGCGGCGGGCGAGGTAACGGGGATCTTCGTCCAGGGAACCGACGTTACTGCGCGCACACGCGCCGAACGTTTAAAGACAACCCAGAGTAGGATGCTCGAAGCGGCATTCCGCGACGAAAGCCTCACCAGCCTGCTCGAAATGTTGCTTCATGCGGTCGAGGAAGAAGCGCAATCGGAAGTCCTGGGATCGATCCTTCTTCTCGACGACGAAGGCACACATCTGCTTCACGGCGCAGCCCCCAGCCTGCCGGCAGCCTATAACGAGGCAATACACGGGGTCGAGATCGGGCCCGACGTTGGGTCCTGCGGGACCGCGGCATACCGGCGCGAAGCCGTGTTCGTTTCCGATGTAACGACGGACCCGAGATGGGCGGATTTCAAGGACCTGGCGGTAGAACACGGCCTGTTCGCCTGCTGGTCGATACCCATCATGTCATCGGGTGGTGAGGTCCTAGGCACCTTTGCCATGTATCACCGCGAGCCGCGCGAACCGCACGATGCCGATATCGAGCTGGTCGATTTCGTGATCCGCACCGCGGCCGTGATCATCGAGCGCAAGAAGGCCGAGATCGCGCTCGAGGAGGAGCGCAAGACACTCGAGACACTCAACCGGACCGGCGAGGCGATCGCGGGCGAACTCGATCTCGAACAGGTCGTCCAGCAGGTAACCGATGCCGGGGTTCAGCTCACCGGCGCGGCGTTCGGTGCATTCTTCTATAATGCCAACGACCCCGATGGAGCATCGTATATGCTCTACACGCTGTCGGGGGTTGAGAGGGAGGCGTTCGAGCAATTCCCAATGCCGCGCAAGACCGCCATCTTCGCTCCCACTTTCGACGGTGACGGGGTGGTCCGGTCCGACGATATCACCCGCGATCCGCGCTACGGACGCAATGCGCCTCACAATGGCATGCCCGAAGGCCACCTTCCAGTGACCAGCTATCTCGCGGTTCCGGTCAAGTCGCGCTCGGGCGAAGTCATCGGCGGACTGTTTTTCGGGCACCCCGAAAAGGCGCAGTTCAGCGACCGGCATGAGCGCCTGATCATCGGGATTGCCGCGCAAGCCTCCATCGCGATCGACAATGCCCGGCTCTTTCGAGCGGCCAAAACCGAAATCAAGGAGCGCAAGCAGACCGAAGACGCGCTGCGCGAAATCAGTCGACGGTTTGATGCCGTGCTCAACAACACGCGCATGGCGGTCTTCCTGATGGATGAACGCCAGCACTGCGTTTACGCGAACGCAGCGGCGGAGGATCTTACCGGCTACTCGCTCGCCGAGATGAAGGGCAAGGCGCTGCACGAAGTCATCCATCACACCCGCCCCGACGGGACGCATTACCCGCTCGAGGAATGTCCGATAGACCGCGCATTCCCCGAGAATGCACAGACCGAAGGCGAGGAGATATTCGTCCACCGCGACGGAAGTTTCTACCCCGTCCACTTCACCGCATCGCCCATTCGCGACGAGGCTTCGAACACGATCGGGACGATCATCGAGGTTCGCAACATCGCCGACGACAAGGCACGCGCGGCCGAGCTGGAAGAGGCGCTCAAGACCAAGGATATCCTGCTCCACGAGGTCAATCACCGCGTCAAGAACAGCCTCCAGGTCGTTACCTCGCTCCTTACGCTTCAAGCCCGCAAGGCCGGGGATGGCGATCTTGCAAAGAGCCTTCAGGAGGCCCGCAACCGCGTCGCCGTTATCGCGGCGATGCACCACCGCCTCTACGCCACGAGCGATCACGATCGCGTCGATTTCGGCGATTATCTTGCCGATCTTGCCGAAGAGGCGATGCAGTCGATGGGTTCGAGCGAGCGTGTGACGCTGCGCACCGCAATTGATCGCGGCATCGTGATGAACCTCACCCAGGCGGTGCCGCTGGCACTCGTGGTCAGCGAACTGATCACAAATTCGATCAAATACGCCTACCCAGCAGACCAGAGCGGAGAAGTCTTTATCGGGCTCGACAATGGCGGTGACTTCGTCCGGATCTGCATTAGCGATGAAGGGATCGGCCTGCCCGAGGGCTTCGATCCTTCGAATTCCGAAGGTCTCGGGATGAAGATCGTGACCTCGCTTTTGCGCCAGGTGCGCGGACAGCTTTCGGTGCCGCCTCGCGCCAAGGGCGCACGGTTCGATATCGAAATTCCAGTCAACACGAGGGACGAGTGATGGGAAGCGCTCCCCAACCGCAAAAAGAAACGACTGGACTGAACGTCCTGATCGTCGAGGACGAGGCGTTGGTCGCGATGGACCTTGAGTTCATGCTCGAGGAAGCGGGTCACGTGCCGGTCGGCAGCGCCGACGATCTCGAATCCGCGCTGAGGGTGGTTGAGGAAACCCAGCCCGACCTTGCGCTGGTCGATATCCAGCTGGCTATGGGTGAAAGCGGCCTCAGCGTCGCGCAGGAATTGCGCGAACGGGGAATCCCGGTGCTCTTCGCAACCGGAAATTGTCCTGGAGAACAGGGGCGACCGCTAGCGATCGGCTGCCTCCACAAGCCGATCGTCGATCGCAGCCTGCGCTCTGCCTTGCGAGCCGTCGAAGCGAAGCTGGCCGGTCGCGAAATGCCCAGGCTCCCGTCCTCGGTGCACTTCTACTGAGGGCTCCTTGCGCCGGGGAGCTTCCTTGGCGAGAGGTGTCGGCGTCGAAGGAAAGCCCCCGGGGACACGCACAATGCGTCAGTTGAGGCCCGACAGGCTGATGATTCCACGCTGAAGGGCGACCCGTGTTGCATCGAGGCGGTTGTTCACGCCCAGCTTCTCGAAGGCCCGTTTCGTGAAGGTGGAAACCGTCGAATGCTTGAGGTCGAGTATCACGGAAATCTCTCCGTTCGACTTGCCTTTGGCCATCCAGAAAAGACCCTCTTTTTCTCTGCGAGAAACCGACTTTTCCTGAGTCCAGGTGCTATCCTCGGAAA
>JBFHIF010000049.1:0-7440 GCA_041596595.1 Erythrobacter sp.
CTCGACCCGGCGCTGCTGCGTCCCGGACGGTTCGATCGCCAGGTCGTGGTGCCGATCCCTGACATCGACGGGCGCGAGAAGATCCTTGGCGTGCACATGAAGAAGGTGCCGCTGGCTCCCGATGTGAATACGCGCACGATTGCGCGCGGCACGCCCGGCTTTTCGGGTGCGGATCTGGCGAACCTCGTCAACGAGGCGGCGCTGCTGGCGGCTCGCCGCAACAAGCGGCTGGTCGCGATGCAGGAATTCGAGGACGCCAAGGACAAGGTCATGATGGGCGCCGAGCGGCGCTCGATGGTGATGACCGACGACGAGAAGAAGATGACCGCCTATCACGAGGCCGGGCACGCGCTCGTCTCGATCAACGAGCCGGCATCCGATCCGATTCACAAAGCCACGATCATCCCGCGCGGGCGCGCGCTGGGAATGGTGATGCGCCTGCCCGAACGCGACAATTACTCGTATCACCGCGACAAGATGCACGCCAACCTCGCCGTGGCGATGGGCGGCCGGGTCGCCGAGGAAATCATCTTCGGGCACGACAAGGTCTCGAGCGGCGCATCGGGCGATATCCAGTATGCGACCGATCTGGCGCGCAACATGGTGACCAAGTGGGGGATGAGCGACAAGCTTGGCCCGCTGCAATACGAAGCGAGCCAGGAAGGCTATCTGGGCATGGGCCAGACCGCGCGGACGATGTCGGGCGCGGAGACCAACAAGCTGATCGATGCCGAGATCAAGGCGCTCGTCGAAGGCGGGCTGAAACGCGCGACTGATGTGCTCAAGAGCCAGGAAGACAAACTCCACCTGCTCGCCCAGGCATTGCTCGAATACGAGACGCTGACGGGTGAGGAGATCACCCAGCTTCTAGAAAGCGGCAAGCTCGATCGTTCCGACAAGCCGCAGGGGCCGGCCGTGCCGCAGCCTGTCGCAGGTTCGGCAGTTCCCAAGGCCGGGAAGAAGTTCGGGCCGAAGGGCGGCGAGGCACCACAGGGCGCATAATCCGCGGTTGAGCGTCTGGGGGTCGGCTACCGGTCCCGCACACGCGCCACCAACGAAAAAGGGCCGCCAGATTGGCGGCCCTTGTTTCTTTCCAGGATCAGTTCCGAGAGGTTCAGCCCTCGTAATCGGCCCCGATCGAGGTCGAACGGGTCGGTGCGCTGGCGGTGATGCGAAGCGCCTCGGCCGACTGGCTGAGCGAACCGATCTCGTCCGCGTCATCCTCGTCGTCAGGCAGGATCTTCTGCAGGCCGGTGACGAGCGCCTCCTGGAGTTCCTTGGGCTTGACCGTCTGTTCGGCGATCTCGCGCAGGGCAACAACCGGGTTCTTGTCACGATCGCGATCGATCGTCAGTTCGGCACCGCCGGAGATCTCGCGCGCGCGCTGCGCGGCAAGCAGGACAAGTTCGAACCGGTTCGGAACCTTGTCGACGCAATCTTCAACGGTAACGCGTGCCATTGGCTGGCCCTTCTCAAACAATCGGTTTTCGGGAATGTGCGCTGCACCTAAGGAAGAAGGGCGCTCAAGTCAAGGATTCGGGGAGCCGTCCGGTCCCCTGCGCGTTGGAGTTTGATGAAGCCCGATATCATGACCGATCATGCTCCTTCCCCGGTCGCCGATTACAGCGATGCCGACATCTTTTGCGTCGAGGCGCAGGGGCACAGCTTTACCTTCTATCCGCGCGGCTCGGACCGGCTCGATGCTCTGCTCAAGCACATCGCCGAAGCGCGCGAGACGCTCTCGGTCTTCTACTACACCTTTCACGATGACCCGGTCGGGGAACGGGTTCGCGATGCACTGGTCGAGGCAGCGAGGCGCGGGGTCGATGTCCATCTGATCGTCGATGATTTCGGCAGCGATGCGCCCAAATCCTTTTTCGAACCGATCACCGATGCCGGCGGTCGTTTCTCGGTGTTCTCTGCCAGTTGGAGCGTGCGCTACCTGGTCCGCAACCACCAGAAGTTCGTCATCGTCGACGAGAAACAGGTCTTCACCGGCGGCTCGAACATTTCGGAATCCTATTACAACCCGCCCGATTGCAACGGCTGGTGCGATCTGGGGGTGACGATCGAAGGCAGGGTGGTCGAGGATTTCTGTCGCTGGTTCAAGCTGCTCCACGAATGGACCGAAACCAGCGGATCGCACCTGCGCCGGGTTCGCCGCCTGATCCGCGACTGGGATCCGGGCGAGGGGCCGGTGCAATTGCTACTTGGCGGTCCGCTGGTGCGCCGCAGCCACTGGGTGTTCCGGTTCAAGCGCGATTTGCGCGGCGCGAAACGGCTCGACCTGGTGACCGCCTATTTTGCGCCCCCTCTCAGCGTGAGGCGCCAGATCGCGCGGCTGGCACGGAGGGGCCGGGCACGCCTGATCACCGCAGGAAAAAGCGATATCGGCGCATCGATCGGGATAGCGAGGCGTCTATACAGGCGGCTGCTGCGTGCCGGTGCCAGGAGATTCGAGTTCCAGCCCTGCAAGCTCCACATGAAACTGCTGGTGGTCGACGACACCAGCTATTTCGGAAGCGCGAATTGCGATCGTCGCTCGATGCGGATCAATGTCGAACTGATGGTCAGGGTGGAGGATGAGCAGCTCGCCGCAAGACTGCGCGAACTGATCGACAATCTCGAACAGGGCACACAGCCGATCGATCTAGACTGGTATCGCGAGAACACCAATGTATTCACCCGCCTGCGCTGGCGGATCTTCTACCTCTTGAACATGGCCGATTACGGGATGGCGCGGATGGCATCGCCCGAGGAGTGATTGCCGCGTGGTGCGCCGCGACTATTCGAAGCCGTAGTCCGAATAGTCGCGCTTGTTGGGCGAGGTGAACTTGGTGATCTCGCTCTGGAAATGGAGCGGGACATTGCCGGTCGAGCCGTGACGCTGCTTGGCGATGATCAGGGTCGCCTTGTTCTTGAGCTCGAGATAGCGTTCTTCCCAGGTTCGGTATTTCTCGACCACGTCGGCACTGCTGGTTTCCGAGGGGAGATCGGGGCGGCTGGCCTCGTGGTAATAATCGCCGCGATAGATGAACCACACCATGTCGGCGTCCTGCTCGATCGATCCCGATTCGCGCAGGTCAGACAGCATGGGTCGCTTGTCCTCGCGCTGCTCGACTGCGCGGCTGAGCTGCGAAAGCGCGATCACCGGGACGCTGAGTTCCTTCGCCAGGGTCTTGAGCCCGCGGCTGATCTCCGAGATTTCGTTCACGCGGTTGTCGTTGGCGCGCCCTGAGCCCTGAAGGAGCTGGAGGTAATCGACCACGATCAGGCCGATATCGTGCCGGCGCTTGAGCCGCCTTGCGCGGGTGCGCAGCGCCGCGATCGTGAGCGCGGGCGTATCGTCGATAAAGAGCGGGAGTTCAGCCAGTCTCTGGCTGGCGAAGCTCAGTTTCTGGAAATCGTCGCGGCTCATCTTGCCGGTGCGAAGCGTCTCCGACGAGATCTCCGCCTGTTCGGCGAGAATACGCGTGGCAAGCTGGTCGGCGCTCATTTCGAGACTGAAGAACGCGGTCGGCGCTCCGAAATTGTGCTCTCCGCCATCGCGCAGCCATTCGAGATGCGCCTCGGCGCAGTTGAACGCGATATTGGTCGCGAGCGAGGTCTTGCCCATGCCCGGACGGCCGGCAAGGATGACGAGGTCCGAATTGTGCAGGCCCGCGGTCTTCTGATCGATCACCTCGAGCCCGGTGGTCTTGCCCGAAAGCCCGCCACCCGAATTCATCGCCGCTTCGGCCATCTTGATTGCGGTCAACGCGGCATCGCGGAACGAAGACGCCTCGTTGCCGGTGGCCGCCCCTTCCGCGACCTTGAACAGATCGGCCTCGGCCTGGCTGATCCGTTCCATCGGATCGGTTTCCTGCGAGGTATCGAGAGCGCCTTCAACAAGGCCTCGTCCGACGCTGACAAGCTCGCGGAGCAGGGCGAGGTCGTAGACCTGCTGCGCCAGTTCGCGCGCCGCCAGCAGTCCGGCCCCGCTCGCGGTGAGCTGTGCGAGATATTTGGTTCCGCCCAGTTCCTTGAGCGCCTCGTCAGCTTCGAAATAGGGCCGCAATGTCACCGGCGAGGCGGTAGCGTTGCGTTCAATCAGAGTGAGGACGCGCTCGTAGATCCGCCCGTGAAGCGGCTCGAAGAAATGGTCGGGCCGAATCGGGGTCTGCAACTCCTCGATAACCCGATTGTCGATCAGCACCGCGCCTAGGAACGCGGCCTCGGCCTCGAGGTTGGAGGGAAGCTTGCGTCCCTGCGATGAATCGCTGTCGACGAGGAGAATGGGTTTGGGTTCGGCCATTGGCCCCTGATGGTCGATATGCGGTCACACTGGCAAGCGCCCAGTGCGGTAAATTCGCCGCATTTGGACCTTGTCGGCTGTGGATAGCGGGGACGACGCATGAAGTGCTTGAACATCTGCACCGCGATCTGCGAAGGCGGGGCGATGGCCGACCAGTCGCCCGATTCCCGATCCTCGCCTGCAGATGCGGGGAAGCATCGCATTTCCGCGATCAGCCTCGACGAGGAAACGATTCTGTGGCGCAACGCCGATGTCGAGCAGGAACGCCGCGTGGCGGCCTACGACCTGATCGAGGAAAACTTCTTCAAGCCGGTGCGCAGCGCCGAGCGCGGGGCGAAAGGGCCGTTCCGGCTTCACCTGGGCGTGCGCGACGGTCGCCTGGCGATGGACATTGCAGATGAACAGGGCGAACAGCTCGAGACATTGTTGATCGGGCTCGCCCGCTTCCGCCGCCCGATCCGCGAATATTTCGCGATCTGCGACAGTTATTATCAGGCCATCCGCAAGGCTACGCCGAGCGAGATCGAGACGATCGACATGGCCCGGCGCGGGATCCACAACAACGCGGCGGAAATGCTGATGGAACGCCTCGAGGGCAAGGTCGAGACAGATTTCCCCACCGCGCGGCGCCTGTTCACCCTGATCTGCGTCCTTCATATCAAGGGGTGAGGGCAAGATGGCGCGCAGGAAATCGACGAGCCGTTCGCGGCGGAGCAAGTCCGGCACGGGCGGATGGCTGATACGGCTCGCCGCGCTTCTCGTTCTGGTCGGCATGACCTATTCGGCGTGGTTCTGGTGGGACATGCGCGACTGGCGTCCCGACATAGCGCTTTACCCCGAACAGGGGGCTGCGCTCGAAAGCGGCAGCGCCAAGGTGCGGTTCGAGACGGTTCGCGCTCTGGGTGGGGACTTCGTCTATCTCGCGCTTTCGCCGATCGGCGGTGCGCCCGACCCGGGGTTTCTCTCCCGGCTCGATGCTGCCCGCGATGCCGGGCTCAAGGTCGGAGTGATCCACACCTTCGACCCGTGCCATCGCGCGGACCCGCAAAGCGCCCGCTTTACCCGGATGGTCCCGCGCGACGCTGACCTGTTGCCCGCGGCGATTGCGGCCCTGCGCACCGCCGATGCGTGCGAGCCATCGGTCAGCGATGCCGCGGTTGAGAGCGAATTGATGACACTGGTCAACCAGATCGAGATGCATTCGGGAAAGCCCGTGATCCTCAAGGTCGGCCCCGAATTCGAGGAACGCCACGGGCTCGCGCGGAGCCTCGAGCGCGACCTGTGGCTCGTCCGCGATCGCTCGCGACCCGATTATGCCGGGAGGCCCTGGCTGTTATGGACCGCGAACAGCCAGTATTTCAGCGCAGCTTCGGAGGAGCCGATCGAATGGGTGGTGGTGCAGAGGTGAACGACGATCAACTGGTAGCCCACGCGCATGACGCGGCGAGGCATTCGTGGTCGCCCTATTCGCATTATGCCGTGGGCGCGGCTTTATTGTTCGATGATGGCGCGGTGATCACCGGGACCAATATCGAGAATGCAAGCTACGGGCTCTCGCTCTGCGCCGAAACCGTCGCGGTCGGCAAGGCGCTGTCAGAAGGGCGCCGCGGCGGGCTTGTCAGGGTCGCGGTGGTGGGGCCGGCCGACAAGGGTGACGGCGCACCGATTACGCCTTGCGGCCGATGCCGGCAGGTGCTCAACGAACTCGCCCAGATCGGCGGCACCGATCCAGCGATCTTGTGTGTCGGCCGCGACGATATCCGCGAAATGAGGCTATCCGATCTGCTGCCCCACGCATTCGGGCCTGCGCATCTCGATTGATTATCAACACGATACAAAACGGGCCGCGAGGCATAAAGCCGCGCGGCCCGTTCGTGTTCGTCAGCGATTGACCTTGCGGATCAGAACTTGCCACCAATGGTGACGACGGCCTGGTGGCGATTGCCGTTGAGGCCGGGCGCGATCGTGTCGCTCACGTCATAGGTCGAATAGCGATATTCGACCCGGCTGACGAAGCGGCCGAAATTGTGTTCGAAACCGGCGCCGACGCGGACACCTTCGAGCCGCTCCTGCAAGTCGATATCGACATTGGTATAACCAGCCTTGAGATAGATGATATCGTTATCGTCCATCTCGTAGCCAACGCGCACGCCGCCATACAGATCGACGCCTGCTTCACCGACATCGTCGCTGATCGAGGTGTCAGAGACTTCGGCCTCGACGCCGAACAGCGCCTTGCCCATGTCGAAATCGTACCCGGCGGTAACGCCATAGACGACGCCGGTGTCGTCGGTATCGGTGTTGCCGGCTTCGAGGTTGATCACGTCATAGCCGGCAGTGGCGCCGACAAAGAGGCCGCCATTATCGGCATTCCCGACACCTTGTGCGAGTGCCGGGGCTGCAGTCATTGCGGCTGCCATAGCCGCGAGAACGGTAACTTTCTTCATATTATCTCCGTTGGATTGAACGGTCGCCCAACTATGAACCGCGCACTTGGTTTCAACGTGGTTGCCAATTTTCGACAGGAAGGACGCAAGTTGTGGCAACAATGCAACGCGATGCGAAGCGCCGGGGCCACCGCCTCGGCACTTTCGCCCGCCTCGCGCATTGATAGGACTGGGCAGCAGGGAGAAGCTTCATTTTCAGTTCCGATCCGTTGATCGACGCGCTGGTGAGCGGTTTGATCCTCTCGGTCATCGCGCTTGGATGGATCAACCTGCTCATCAAGCTCAACGGTCTGCGGACCTTGTCCAAGATGACCAATTTCGATTTCCTGACGACGATCGCTTTCGGGTCGCTCCTCGCCGGAGCGGGACAGGCGAGCGACTGGGCGGGTTTCGTCCAGTCCGGCGCCGGGATGCTGGGCCTCGTCGCGGCCCAGGCAGTGACCGCGTGGCTGCGCCGCAAGTCGGAACTGGTCGCGAGCGCGGTGACCAACCAGCCCTGTCTCATCATGCGCGATGGCGAGATGATCGAGACCGCGCTCAAGGCCAGCGGCATGAAGCGCGAAGACGTGATCGCCAAGCTGCGCGAAGCCAATGTGCTCGACATCTCGAAGGTGCGCGCCGCCATCCTCGAGACGACCGGTGATGTCTCGATCCTGCACGGGAGCGACGCGCTTGACGAAGCGCTCCTCCGCGATGTCC
>JBFHIF010000050.1:0-7358 GCA_041596595.1 Erythrobacter sp.
GGCAGCGGTGATCAGCAGTACCGCGGCAAGCGCGGCGAACACCTCGAGCGTCTCTGCCGCTCCGTTGGCTTCGTTCATCAGCAGCATGATCGCGGCGATCGCGCCCGGTCCTGCCAGCATCGGCATCGCCATCGGAAAGACCGACACATCCTCGACTTCGGAAGCGGTCACCTTCTCGGCGCGCTCGGTGCGGCGCTGGGTGCGCTTTTCGAACACCATTTCGAACGCGATGAAGAACAGCATCAGCCCACCGGCGATGCGGAAGCTGTCGAGTTCGATATGGAGCGCATTGAGAAGGTCCTCGCCGAAAAACGCGAAGATCGTCAGGATCACCGATGCGATCGCGGTCGCGCGCAGCGCCATGTTGCGCGCCTGCGCTGACGAAGCGCCCTTGGTCAGCCCGGCATAGATCGGGGCACATCCCGGCGGGTCGATGACCACGAACAGCGTGATGAAGGCGGAAAGAAAAAGCTCGGTGAACACCATGGCTTGGCTCCGGTCAGCTAGCGGGCGGAGAGGCGAGGCTCTCTTCGATCGCGGTCACCCACGCGCCGTTATACCAGTAATCGGCGATCACCATTTTGGTGCCCGCAGCGCCGTGTTCCCAGCGCCACCTCAGCGTCCCGTCGCTCGAAACCTGCGCTGCGCCAGGATGGCCCGAACCGGTCGGCAAAGCCGGAGGAGGCGGGACCTGCTCATCGCCGCGCGGGCAGGTGGCGACCAGCCCCTGGACCGCATCGATCGCGGTGACGACGATATTGCCGTCCTCGATCTGCTTGCGCGGCGGGGGCTGCGGCACGTCCGGACCCGCGACATCGTAAACCCATTTATAGCTCAGGTCTTTCTGGCGTTTCCACGCGGTGACGTAAGTGCCGACCATGCCCTCGGGATCGCGGTAGCGCCCGAGGCTGAGCGCCAGCGCTCCATCGCAGCTCATCACCACGGTGCGCGGCGCCCACTGGATCGGTTGCGACGGATCGGAGAGCTGCGCGAGGATCGGCCCGGCCGGGACAGCGCCGTTGCGCCCATGAAGGAGGGCGCCCTGTGCGGCAAAGCGGCGCGAGGCGGTCCACTGCCCGTCTTCTTGCGCGGCTCGGGCGTAAGCGAGTTCGGTCACGACGATGGTGCTGGGCTGCGCCTCTCCCGGAGCGCCAGCCAGAGCGCGTTCGATCACCCGCTGGGGCGGCCCCGGCCGCGCGCTCGCACACCCGGCGAGAACAAGCGCACCCATGGCAAGCGCAGCCGCGCCGCGGATCATCAAAGACCCTCCGGCACTTCGAGCCCGGCATTGCGATGCGCGGCGACCAGCGTGTTTCTCAGCAGGACGGCGATCGTCATCGGGCCGACCCCGCCCGGCACCGGGGTGATCGCGCCCGCGACCTCGCTAGCCTCGTCAAAGGCGACATCGCCCACCAGTCGTCCCTTGTCCGTGCCCGGCTCGGGAGGAAGGCGGTTGATCCCGACATCGATCACTGTCGCTCCGTCCTTGAGCCAGTCCTTGCGGATCATCTCGGGGCGCCCGACCGCAGCCACGACGATGTCCGCGCGGCGAACCACGCTGGCGAGATCCTTTGTCCGGCTATGCGCGATCGTGACGGTCGCGTTGGCATCGAGCAGCAATTGCGCCATCGGCTTGCCGACGATGTTCGAACGGCCGATCACCACGGCCTCGAGCCCCGAGAGATCGCCGAGCCGATCGGTCAGCAGCATCATGCAGCCCAGCGGCGTGCACGGCACGAAACCGCTCTGCCCCACGCTCAGGCGCCCGGCATTGATGACGTGAAACCCGTCGACATCCTTGTCGGGGCTGATCGCGGAGATGATCGCCCGTTCGTCGAGGTGACCAGGCAGCGGCAATTGCACGAGGATGCCGTCGACCGCATCGTCGCGGTTCAGCTTCTCGACCAGGTCCAGCAGCACGCGCTCGTCGGTATCGGCGGGCAGGCGATGCTCGAAACTCTCCATGTTGGCGGCAAGCGTCGCCTTGTGCTTGGCCCCGACATAGACCTGGCTTGCCGGGTCCTCGCCGACCAGGACCACCGCGAGGCCGGGCTTGCGACCGGCCTGTTGCGCGAAATGCGCGGCGTGTTCGCCCACACGCTCGCGAAGGCGGGCGGCAAACGCCTTTCCGTCGATCCGGGTCGCGCTCACACGGCGCTCCGGATCACGCCCTCGAGCACGATCATCACCACCTGGAGCAGCAGGATCAGCACCAGCGGCGAGAAGTCGATTGCGCCGGTCTTGGGCATGAAGTTGCGGATCGGACGCAGGACCGGTTCGAGCAGGCCGTTGATCGAGCGATAGACCTGCATCAGGAACTGGTTGGACGAGCTCACCACGTTGAACGCGAACAAAAGGCCGATCACGAACTGGATGATGATCAGCATCACCAGCGCGCTCGTGAGCAGCGAGATGATCTGGTAGACGGTAAGAAGACCCTGCATTCTTTCGTTATCCCTAGTTTGCGTCCCGGCGTATTAGCCGGCTAACACGCCTGAATCCAGCCTCGCTGCCGATTAGCAGGAGCCCTCGGCCCGGACCAGCGTTCCCGCGCCGCGCGCGGTGAAGAATTCGAGCAGCATCGCGTGGGGCACCCGCCCGTCGAGCACCACCGCGGCTTCGCATCCCGCCTCGACCGCCGAAACGCAGGTCTCGAGCTTGGGAACCATCCCGCCGCTGATCACCCCTTCCGCGCGCAGCCGTGCGATGTCGGCAGGAGTAAGGTCTGGCATCAGCTTGCCCTCCCCGTCGAGCACGCCCGCGACATCGGTCAGCAGGAACAGCCGCGATGCCCCCAGCGCCGAGGCGATGGCTCCGGCCATGGTGTCGGCGTTGATATTGTAGGTCGCGCCGTCCTCGCCGCTTGCGATGGGCGCGATCACCGGGATCATCCCGGCGGCAACGACCGTATCGATGACGCTGGTGTCGACATGAGCGGGCTCGCCCACGAACCCGAGGTCAACCACGCTTTCGATATTGCTCTCCGGATCGCGCGAGGTGCGGCTGAGCTTGCGCGCGGTCACCAGGCCTCCATCCTTGCCCGACAGCCCCAGCGCCTTGCCCCCGGCATTGGAGAGCCACCCGACCAGTTCCTTGTTGATCGCTCCCGAAAGCACCATTTCGGCGACCTTGGCAGTGGCCTCGTCGGTTACGCGCAAGCCGTCGACAAACGAACTCTCGACCCCGAGCTTGGACAACATCTCGCCGATCTGCGGGCCGCCACCGTGGACCACGACGGGGTTGATCCCGACCGCCTTGAGCAGGACGATATCCTCGGCGAAATCGCGCGCCGCTGCGGGATCGCCCATCGCGTGCCCGCCATATTTCACCACGAAGGTGCGCCCGGCATATCGCTGGAAATAGGGCAAGGCCTCGATCAGCACCTCGGCCTTGGCGAGCTGGGGGGCATTTGCGGCAGGATCAGACTTGGACGGCATGAAAGTCTCCTCCGCGCGCGTGGTGGACAAGGGTTCGGCGCGGGAATCGAGCGCGGCGCTTAGCCGCTTTGGGGGCGCACTGCAAAACATCACCGCGACCCGCTGTCCGCGGCGACATAGGGGTTGCACCATAGCTGCGCCGAACCCGCTTTCAACCTGGCAGGTTCGCGTGCTATTCCGGTCCTCGGGTGTGACGCGCTCGACGAGCCGTAACCACGATGGGTTTTGCCAGACAGGGGTGCCGAGAAGGATGGGCAGCATGGGGAAAGACGAAACGGGGCCGCAATCGGGGGATGATCGTCGGCAGTCCGAGCGAAGGAAATCGAGCGCGGCGATTGCTGGAGAAGATCGCCGCGAGGGAGAGCGCCGCAGCAATGAGGACCGGCGAAAGACACCGCGCTCGCGCTGAAGACCGGAGCATTTCCGTCCGCGGCTCGGCATAATCGATCCATGCAGATTCTCGCCCGCGCCCCATGAGCCGATCACGATATCTTTCCGGGCGGCTCGCAGCCCGGCGCGGGGCGGTGCTGATCGCGGTTCTGCTCGCCGGGTGGTGGCTCGTGATGAAACCAAAGGCTCCGGAAAGGCAATGGGCCAAGCTCGAACTCGAACTCGTACTGTGTTCGGAGAAATGGGCGGGCGCTGACGGCTGCGTGGTCGATGGCGACACGATCGTCATACGCGGGAAAGGCGAGAACCGCCGGGTCAGGCTGACCGGTTTCGACGCACCCGAACTTGACGGGAAATGCATCGCAGAACGCAATCGCGCCATCGAGGCGCGGGATGCGCTCGATCGATGGATGGCGCTCGCCCCTTTCGAGTGGGACGGCGGGGCCGATCCTCCGCGCGATCGCTACGGGCGCGAACTGCGTTCCGCGCGCCGTCCGCTTGGAGACGGGCGTTACGAGATGCTCGAACAGGTCATGATCGAAAGGGGACTGGCTTCACCCACCGGCAGGGGAGCGAAGCGCATCGACTGGTGTCGCTAACCTCCAGAAGCGGCTGCGCGACAAGGGCAATCGCCGCTTGTGCTGACGCGTTCGCAGCCTAGACTGCTCTTTTGGATCTTGGTGCAGAAGGGGAGGAACACCATGACGGAACACAGCGAAACGAGCGGTTTCGATTTCAACCAGCCGACGATCATCAGCCTGCTCTATCTCGGCAGTTTCATCACCGGGGTTTCGGGGCTGGTGGGGATCGTGCTCGGCTATGTCTGGCGCGGCGAGAACGACCAGGATTGGGCGGCATCGCATTTCACGTACCTCATCCGTACCTTCTGGATCGGGCTCCTCGGGAGCGTGATCTCGGTCATCCTGATGGCGGTCCTGATCGGGTTTCTCCTGCTCGTCGCGGTGATGATCTGGTTCGGGGTTCGCACCGTGTTGAGCCTCGTGCGCGCGCAGAAACGCGAACCGATGCCCGAACCTCAAACGTGGCTGTTTTGATCTCGGTGCGCGTGGCCCGCGCAGCCCTGCCGTGTCTCGCGGCAGCGCTGGCGCTCGCGGGATGTTCCGCGCCGCAGGATGAGCCGCCGCCCGAAATCGCGCCGCAGGATGCGTTCTGGGAGGCCCTGTCGAGCCATTGCGGCAACGCCTATCCGGGCGAGCTGGTGAGCGACGACGAGGCCGATGCCGGTTTCGCCGGTGCCGAGATGGTGATGCACGTCGCCGAGTGTTCGCAGAACCGCATCGCGGTTCCCTTCCACGTCAAGCTGGACGGTGAGTGGGACCGCTCGCGCACCTGGCTCGTCACCCGCACGCCGGACGGATTGCGGCTCAAGCACGATCACCGACACGCGGACGGCGAGAGCGACGCGGTGACGATGTATGGCGGCGACACCGCCGATACGGGCACGGCGCGCAGCCAATCCTTCCCGGTCGACGCGGAGAGCATCGCGCTGTTCGAGCGCGAGGGGCTGGCCGCCTCGGTCACAAATGTCTGGTCGATCGAGGTCGACCCGGCGGGTTCGCCGGACGGCCGTTTCGCCTATCAGCTCAAGCGCACCAAAGAAGGCGGCGCGCCCGAGGACCGGTTCTTCCGGGTCGAGTTCGACCTGTCCAAACCGGTTACCCCGCCGCCGCCCGCCTGGGGCCACGGCGAGGCACCGTCAAGCTAGTTGGACGGGGGCTCGGCGCCCGAGCCGAGGTCACCCTCGACCGAATCGACCCCGAGCGTGGGCTGCTCGGTCTCGGCGCTCTTGGCGCCGTTGAGATCGGGCGAGACCGGGGTTTCGCGCGGCACCGGGTCGGAGACCACCATCTCGGCCTCGTCATCGGCGGCAAGTTCGGTCTCGGGCGTGACATCGCTGTCGCAGGCGGCGAGCCCGAGCGCGGCGATGGTCGGCAGGGCGATCGATCGGATGGACATTTTCATGGAAGGTTTCCCCGTTTGTCTGGTCTGGTTCACCCCGGTCAACGCGCGGGACCGGGTGCGGGTCCGAAAAACCGCGCAGCCATGCTATCGTGCCCCGGGGTGGCGCGGTGGCGACAGTTTCGAATTCGGCATCGGCGCGGATTGAACGCAGCGGATTGCGGCCAGGAGGGCGCACGACATGACCACGACCAACGAAGACAACGCGGCCCCGGCGAGCCCGACGACCCCCGCAACTCCGGCGAGACCCGCGGGCGACCCGGCGAGCGGCGCCGCGGCTACATCCCCGGCCCCATCCCCGCCCGCATCGACCGGGGTGACGTTCCAGCGGCCCGCAATCGTGAGCATTCTCTATCTGCTCAATATCGTGCTCGGCTTCTCGGTGCTGGTGGGGGTGATCCTCGCCTATATCTGGCGCGGCGACGAGCGGACGGAAGGATGGGAACGGACCCATTACACCTATCTGATCCGCACCTTCTGGATCAGCGCGGTGCTGTTCTGCGGCACGCTCGCGCTGTGGATCGCGGTGTTCGTGGCGACGATCGCGAGCGATCCGCAAGGCTCGGGCGATGGCCCGCCCACGGCGTTCTTCGCGGGGTTCTTCGCGATGTTCGGCTTCTGGCTGCTGCTCGCGGTGTGGTATTGCGTGCGAAGCGTGCTCTCGCTGGTCAAGGCGAGCGAGCGCCAGCCTATGCCGCATCCCGGCAGCCTGCTGTTCTGAGCGCGCCCCCGGCCGCGCCCCCGGTCGCGCAGGGCATTTCCTACAGGCGCAATATCCTTGCGAAGTTGACAAAGCTGACAGCGGCGAAAGCGCTGGTTCGGGCATTTCTGCGTGGATTCTCAGCACCTTGCGGCGAAACAGCGAAGTTGACACTTTGCCTACATGAAATGCCTCTGCCCTACGCACGAAGCGGCGAGCGGGCGGGACGGAGCAGAGTGCGGGCATGGCGCGAAGCTACTCGCGAGGCAGTATTGTAGGAAAATCGCAAAAGACAGCGCCGCACTACGGCCTGCCGCGTTCCTGTCAGGAGGCCGCGCCGCGCGCGCGAGTAACGATTGCGGTGATTTCGTCGAGCAGGCCGAGACGCTGCTTCTTGAGCGCCTCGACCCGTTCGTCCCCCGCCGCCTCGGTCTCGGCCTCGATCCGGTGCACTTCGCGGTTCACCTCGTGATAGGCGTCCGCGAGCTTTGCGAAATGCGCGTCGCTGGCTTTGAGCCGGGTGGTCAGATCCCGGTCCCGGCGAAAGATCTGGGTCAGTTGATTGGGCGTATGTTGCGACATCGAGGGCTCTCCCGTCTGGTGTGTAGGCAAAGCTCTAGGCGCGGGCGCACAGGCGAACATTGACGTGCGTCAAATGGAGGCCGGGTGGCGTGAGGAATGCCAGGGGCGCGGGGTTGTGTCGGACAATCGCCTGCCCTGCGTAGTCATACGGATGAAAAACGCAGCCAGCGTTAGCGCAATCTTGACCATTGCCGAGCAATTCCAGGTGGATGGGCAAGGTGATCCCCAACGACCGCTGGGCGCATGTGCGCGATTACAAACCGCCAAAA
>JBFHIF010000051.1:0-7347 GCA_041596595.1 Erythrobacter sp.
CACTTCGCCCGCGGCATTGCGCACGAGAATGACCGAGAACTCGGTCTCGAAATCGACCATGCCCTCGTAGATGCAGGTTCGTCCCGGAAAGCGAACGCCCTGCGCTTCGTGCGCGTTGGCGATCCGCCACTGGCCCTTGCCGTCATATCCGTCGCGCGCGGTCTTGAGGATGCCCGGCGTCCCGACCCGCTCCATCGCGCGGGTGAAATCGTCGTCGCTGTCGACGCGGGCATAAGGCGCACAACCGAAACCCAGATCCTCGACAAAGCGTTTTTCCTTCAGCCGGTCCTGTGCGATTTCCAGAGCGCGTGGATGTGGCGCGACCATCGCTTCGGGGATCACCTCGATCGCGTTGACGGGCACGTTCTCGAATTCCCAGGTGATCCGGTCGCATTGCGATGCGAAAGCCGAAAGCGCTTCCTTTTCGCCCCAGCCGCTCTCGATAAAGCTGTCGCAGGCCGATGCCGCGACATTCTCACCTTGAGGGGCGTAGCCGATCACCCGGTAGCCGAGCTGGAGCGCGGCCATCGCCATCATGCGGCCAAGCTGGCCGCCGCCCAGTATGCCGATCGTCGAGCCGGGGGCGAGAGGTTGGTGGTGTGCCATCAGTCCTGCGGAACCTCGTTCACTTCGGCGCTGCGCGCGGCGCGCCAGTCCTGCAGCCGATCGGACAGCTCCTCGTCTGACAGCGCAAGGATCGCGGCCGCCATCAGCCCTGCATTCTTCGCCCCTGCCTCGCCGATCGCGAGCGTTCCAACCGGCACGCCCGCTGGCATCTGCACGATCGACAGGAGGCTATCCATGCCCGAAAGCGCTTTCGACTGGACCGGGACGCCGAGCACCGGAAGGTGAGTCATGCTCGCGATCATCCCGGGAAGATGGGCCGCGCCGCCCGCTCCAGCGATGATCACGTCGAACCCGTCGCCTTCGGCCCCCTTGGCGAAGGCCGCCATCCGGTCGGGCGTGCGATGCGCGGAAACGATCCGCGCCTCGTGCTCGACCTCGAGTTCGTCGAGCACCTCGGCTGCGCAGCACATGGTCGGCCAGTCTGACTGGCTCCCCATGACGATGGCGACTTTCCCTCCCATTGGCCTATCCGTGCCCCTCAACTGTCCTTCAGATAATACCGCTCACCCGGCACCAATCCCGATATGCCGTCATTTTCAAAGTCGTAGACGATCGGTTGCCCGGTGGGAATCTCCAAGTCGGTGATGTCCTCGTCGGAAATGTTCGAAAGGTGCTTAACCAGCGCGCGCAGGCTGTTGCCGTGCGCCGAAATGATCACAGTCTCTCCGGCATTGAGCTGAGGAAGGATCACTTCCTGCCAATAGGGCAGGACCCGGCGAATGGTGAGTTCGAGGCTTTCGGTGTCGGGCACTTCGATCCCTTTGTAGCGAGGATCGTTGGCGGGATCGTATTCGCTGCCCTTCTCGATCGGCGGGGGCGGCGTGTCGAAGCTGCGCCGCCAGATATGCACCTGCTCGTCGCCGTGCCTGTCGCGGGTTTCCTGCTTGTTGAGCCCGGTCAGCCCGCCATAGTGCCGTTCGTTGAGGCGCCAGTCCTTCGTCACCGGGATCCACAACCGCCCGCAGGCGTGAAGCGCGAGATGAAGCGTGCGGATCGCGCGGGTCTGGAACGAGGTGAAGGCGGTGGTGGGCAGCACGCCCTTGTCCCTCATCAACTCGCCCGCCGCTCGCGCTTCGGCCACACCCTTTTCGGTCAGGTCGACATCCCACCACCCGGTAAAACGGTTTTCAAGGTTCCACTGGCTCTGGCCATGACGGACGAGGATCAGCTTGGGGATGGGAATTCTCCGACTGTGATGCCGCCGACAGCGGCATGGGTGCTAAAAACTCGCCTTTCCCCTAGCCAGAGCCTTCGGACTTTGGAAGCCCGTCCTGGCCCGATTCGCTGCGTTGCGCGCGTGACTGCGCCTTTCGACGACGCAGGTTTTCGCGCAGCTTGGCCGCCAATCGTTCGTCGCGCGACATTTTCTTGCCTGTAGAATCGCTCATGCGAAATGCTTTGGCCCGAGCACCGCACGTCTGCAAGCGCCGCTTGACATTCGGTCCCCGCACGACAATAGCGCGCGCCTGCAATCGGCGGGCTGCTGTAGCTCAGTGGTAGAGCGCACCCTTGGTAAGGGTGAGGCCGAGAGTTCAATTCTCTCCAGCAGCACCATTGCACCTTTTTAACGTGAAATCATTCGCACGGCGCTTGCGCGGGACCGGTCGGCCCGCCATCCCTTGTCTATGGAAACTCCCGCAACCCGCGATCCAGGCGATCTCGCCATCCAGCCCGTTGACGATGACGGTGATCTCACCCGGCTGCATCCCAATTACCGAACGGCCCTCAGGATCAGGGCCACTCTCGCCGCGATCCCGCTCGCCATCGCCGGCTTTGTCGCGGATACCGCGCTCGCGGAGGTCAATCCGCTGCCTTACGGCGTGCTGGTCGGAATGGCTGTGTTCGTAGCGCTGGTGCTGGTGATCCGCCTGCCCGCGCGGCGATACGGGGCGCGGGGCTATCAGCTCTCGGGCGATCGCCTGCGCGTGGTCAGAGGCATCCTCTGGCGGGCCGACACGGTGGTCCCGTTCAGCCGGGTCCAGCACATCGATGTTGACCAGGGACCGCTCGACAGGGCGCTGGGGATCGCGACCCTGACGGTTCACACCGCCGGGAACCACAACGCTTCGGTTGCCCTGCCGGGGCTCGGCCTCGATCATGCCAATGACATGCGCGAGACGATCCGCAGCCACATCCGCCGGGAAAGCATGTGAACTCCGACAGCGCGCCCGGCCCGTTCGCCTCGGTCCCCGTTACCACTCGCGCGGCCAAGAGCGAGCCGCAGCACACCGCGCCGCTGAGCGTCCTGATCGGTGCACTATCGGGTTTGCAGAACGCGATCGTCCCGGCGATCTTTGCCGCAGTGAGCATCGGGCTGGGCCCGCGCGGCCTCGCGATCGGATTCGCCGTGGGGGTGGGGATCACCGTGCTGGCGACGCTCTATTCCTATATCCACTGGCAAAGGCTCACCTACACCATCAACGCCGCCGATATCCGGGTCGAAAGCGGCGTGTTGAGCCGCGCGGCCCGATCTGTCCCCTTCGAACGGATCCAGGACGTGAGCCTCGAACAGAAGCTGCTGCCGCGCCTGTTCGGCCTGGTGTCGGTAAAGTTCGAGACAGGAGCTGGCGGCGGCGAGGATCTGAGCCTTGCCTATCTGAGCGAGGATGCGGGCGAGAGGCTGCGCCAATTGGTGCGCGACCGACGCGATGCGGAAGAGCCCGCTGTGGCCCGCGCCCACGCCGACGCATCGCTCGATGACGCTTCGGGCGAACCGCTGTTCGCAATGGGGCCCTCGCGGCTGTTCACTTTCGGGTTATTCGAGTTCTCGCTGGCGGTTTTTGCGGTGCTCGGTGGCCTCCTGCAATATGTCGACAGTTTCACTTCGTTCGAGGTCTGGGACCCGGATATCTGGCGCGACCTGCTCGCCGAGCAGGGCAGCGTGATCGCCGCACTCGGGCCCAGCGCAAAGGCGCTGAGCGTCATTGCGGGCGTGATCGCGCTTCTGGTGATCGGCTCCGCAACCGGAATGGCGCGGGTGTTTGCGCGCGAGTGGAACTTCCTGCTCGAACGCACCCCGCGCGGGTTTCGTCGCCGCCGTGGACTGTTCACGCGCACCGACGTGGTGATGCCGACCCACCGGGTCCAGGCGGTCGAAATTCACACGAGGCTGATCCGCAGGCTGTTCGGCTGGCACGGAGCCAAGTTCGTCAGCCTTGCCCAGGATGCCGGATCGTCGAGCCACGTCGTCGCGCCCTTCGCCCGGATCGAGGAGATCGCGCCGATCGTCGAGGCGGCCGGTTTTCGCCTACCCGCAGACGATGCCGACTGGCACCGGGCAAGCCGCAAGTCCCGTTTTGACAATGCGCTGGGCGATGCCCTGCTGTTCCTGCTCGCCGCTATTCCCGTGGCGCTGTTCGCGCCCCCTTGGGCGATTGCGATTCCGCTGGGGCTCGGCGCATTGTTTGCCGGCGCAAACCTGGTGGCCTGGCGCTTTCATCGCCATGCCCTCGACCGCGACCAGATCATGGCGGTGCGCGGCGTGCTCGCGCCGAAAACCCAGATCGCGACTCGGCTCAAGCTGCATTCGGTCCAGATCGTTCGCGGGCCGCTCGCAAGGCTGCGGGGTTATGCCACGCTGCATTTCGGGCTTGCGGGGGGCACGTTCGCGATCCCCGGCATCCCGATCGAACGGGCGCGCGAGGTGCGACGCGAGGTGCTCGAGACCATCGCCGCAACCGATTTCTCACAAATAGCGGGCGCAGCGAGCGAGGCTGCCGCTCAATCGGCGCGGAGATCCGCCCATTCTGGGTTCTCATCGAACTTCGCCGCTACGTAAGAGCAGCGCGGCTCGATCTTGAAGCCTTCCTCGCGGGCATCGCGAACCATACGTTCGACCAGCCTGCGAGCCACACCGCGCCCCTCGATCGCGCGCGGAACCACCGTATGGGTCGCAACCCGCACGCCTTCGGCGACGTTTTCCTTCGGAAGGCCGTCGCGTGGCTCCCATTCGAGATGGCCCTTGTGCCCCTCGAACTCGGCGACATATTTGCCTCCCTGTCCCAGCGCGTGGTGGGTAATCGTAATCTCGGCCTGGTTCTGGCTCATGGGTTCGGGGCTCCTCTTGCTCTTGCCAACAACGCAGGCACGGGTAGAGGCGTTCCGCGATGAGCAAATTCCTTTCCGACAACGCCGCACCGGTTCACCCCAAGGTATGGGAAGCGATGCAATCGGCTGACCGGGCCGACAATCCCTATGACGGAGATGCCCTGTCGGGCGAGCTCGATGCGCGGTTTTCCGACCTTTTCGGGCGCGATTGTGCGGCGCTCTGGGTGGCGACCGGCACGGCTGCCAATTGCCTCGCGCTGACGACCATGTGCCAGCCGCATGGGGGCGTGGTCGCGCACGAAGAGGCACATATCGAAGTCGACGAGGGCGGCGCTCCTGGTTTCTACCTGCACGGTGCCAAGCTCATGCTCGCCAAGGGCGAGGGAGCCAAGCTCACGCCTGCAGACATTGCCGCAATCATCGATCCGATCCGCGATGACGTTCACCAGGTCCAGCCGCACGCGATCGCGGTGACCCAGGCGAGCGAATATGGCCTGTCCTACAAATCGGCCGAACTTGCCGCCCTTGGCGAATTCGCCAGCGAACGCGGGCTTGGCCTGCACATGGACGGTGCGCGGTTCGCCAACGCCGCGGCGTTCCTCGCCGGTGATGCGGCGGCAGCGGCCGGCCCGGTGGACAGCCTCGCCTTCGGCTGCATCAAGAACGGCGGGATGAGCGCCGAGGCCGTCATCCTTTTCGATCGCGAACAGGCCGATCTGGTGCGCTATCGGCGCAAGCGTGCAGGCCACCTGCAATGCAAGGGCCGCTATCTCGCGGCGCAGATCCTTGCCATGCTCGAAGATGATCTGTGGCTTTCCAATGCCCGCCACGCCAACGCCGCCGCGCAGGAAATCGCGACCGGCTGCGGCGAGCGCCTGATGTATCCGGTCGAAGCCAACGAATTGTTCGTGCAACTCGCCCCGGGCGAGCGGGACAGCCTGCGGGCACAGGGGTTCGAATTCTACGACTGGGGCGCGTCGGCCGCGCGATTCGTTACCGCCTGGAACACGCCCGACGAGGATGCGCGCGCTCTGGGCAAGGCGATCGGATCCTTGTGAGGGGCGTCTATTGAGCGATCGCCCGCCTTCCATGCTGCACTGGCGGGTGCTGGTGCCGTTCCTGCTGACGGGCACGATCTGGGGCTCGACCTGGTATGTCATCACCGGGCAGATCGACGGTGTGCCCGCCGCGTGGTCGGTGGCCTATCGCTTCGCTCTCGCGACCCCGGCGATGTTCGTGGTAGCGGCGCTGATGAAACGGCGATTGATCCTGACGCGCGGCGAACACGCCCTGGCGATCGGTGTGGGGCTCGCACAGTTCTGCGCCAATTTCCTGTTCGTCTATCACGCCGAACTCTACATCACCTCCGGGATCGTCGCGTTGATGTTCGGGTTGCTGATGGTTCCCAACGCGCTGCTCGCCCGGGCCTTTCTCGGCGAAAAACTGCAGGCCGGGTTCCTGCTCGGCAGCCTTGTTGCGATTTCCGGGGTGGCGATGCTGCTGGTGCACGAATGGCGTACCGCGCCGGTCGCAGGACCGCGGGGCGACAATGTCGGGCTGGGCATCGCTCTTGCGGTCCTAGCCATGCTCGCCGCCTCGGTCGCCAATGTGGTGCAGGCAAACAAGGTCGGGCGGGCGGTCCCGATGGTGAGCCTGCTGGCCTGGGCGATGCTCTACGGCACGCTGATCGATTTTGGCTTTGCCGCACTGACCGCCGGGCCTCCGCCGATTCCGAGCGGAGGGAACTACTGGATCGGAATGGCCTACCTCGCGCTGATCGGTTCGGTCGTCACGTTTCCGCTTCATTACAATCTCGTGCGCGAGATCGGAGCGGGCCGGACGGCCTATAACGGGATCGTCACCGTGATCGTCGCCATGCTTCTCTCGACGCTTTTCGAGGATTACCGCTGGACCGCGCTGACTCTCACCGGAATGGGGCTGGCTCTGCTGGGCATGGTGCTTGCCCTGCGGTCCCGGCGGGTCAAGAGCGTGCAGGTCGATCAGAGCGCTCGAATGCGCTCAGACGAGGTTCGCTAGTCCCTCGACATAGGTCGGATATCGCGGCAGCCAGCCGAGCATTCTCTTGGCCTTGCCGTTGGCAACTCTTCGATTCTCCTCGTAAAACCCGCGCGCCATCGGCGACAGGTCGGCCTGTTCGAGCGTTTCAAGCGGCGGAGGCTTAATACCGAGCAACCGGCAGGCATGTTCGGTCACGGCATTGCCGCTGGCCGGAAGATCGTCGGCGAGATTGTAGGCGCCGGGCGGTGCGTCCTGTTCGAGCGCGGCGACCACGCCGCTGACGATATCATCGACATGGATGCGGCTGAAAACCTGTGCTGGAAGGTCGATCCGTCGCGCCTTGCCATCGCGGACTCGGTCCAGTGCGCTGCGGCCGGGCCCGTAGATTCCCGGCAGGCGAAACACGCGCGCTTCCATCGCGAGCCATTGGGCATCGGCATCCGAGCGCGCGTTCCGGCGCCCTGTGCCCGTCGGCGCGCTTTCATCCACCCACGCGCCCTTCGCATCGCCATAGACCCCGGTCGAAGACAGGTAGGCCAGCCGCTTGCCCATTATATCGTCGCGGTAGGCCTCGAGCACCGGATCTGTCCCGCTTGCCCGGTTGGGCGGAACCGAGGAGAGCACGTGGATGCACCCGGCAAGGGCTTCCCGAAC
>JBFHIF010000052.1:0-7297 GCA_041596595.1 Erythrobacter sp.
AGATTGTCACAGCGTTCACGGTCGGTCACAGTCTGACGCTGGTTGCCGCGACGTTCTGGCAATGGTCGCTGCCCACTGCACCCGTTGAGGTCGCAATTGCCGTATCGGTTCTCGTCTCTGCCATTCACGCCCTGCGCCCGCTCCTGCCCGGCAAGGAACCGCTCGTTGCCTTGATCTTCGGGCTGGTCCACGGTCTCGCCTTTGCAACACTCGTGCAGGAAGCCCATACTGGAATTGCGAGCGGCGCTTTGACGCTGTTGGGCTTCAATCTCGGCATCGAGCTGGTGCAACTGGCCATCGTCGCCGCCGTTGTTCCGTCATTGCTCGTCTTGTCCCGGTTTTCGTTCTACGACGGACTACGGCAGATATTGGCCTACCTCTGCGCTGCGGCAGCATTCGCCTGGATAATCAATCGTACCGCGGGACTGGCCGAAGGTCTCGTCGCGTCGATGGAAGCAGCGATGAGCCAGATGGCATGGCTGGTAGCGGGTCTGGCCGTTGTCTCGCTCGGTCTGACTGCATGGAAATACGTGTGCAAGGACCGCAAAGGCAATGTGGTTCGTGGCGCCCAGACATGATCTGTCATTGGAACCCGCCTCTTCGCGCACCAGCTTGTATTTGCCCGAAACTCGGATGCAACCGACGCAAATCCAAAGGATCTACATACGGCAGCATTGTCATAAGCAGATACGGTGATCTTTTTGTCGAAGGTCGTCTGCTCAAGTTGTCACGAAGCCAGCACACTTTGGTGGAAGCTCTCGTGAAAGCCAAAGGCCGGGGACGGGCGGGATCCTCCCAAGCGTCCATCGCGGAACGGTGCGCGCGAGACCGCCGGTTCGAGGCCCCGTGTCGCACAGGAAATTGTCACTTGCGGGCGAATTGCGGTAGACAGCAATGGGATCTGGAGGGTTCACGATGATTCTCGCACGGGCGAGCCTTGTTGTCATGGTGTCTGCGTTAGCGCTCGGCTCGGTTCCGGCACAGGCCGATGTCATGGAAATCGATGCAGATGGTGCGCGCTGGGTCGCTGGCGGAGAGGCGTCGCCTCTGCCGTCCGCTGAGGCAGTCACACCGGTTACGACGCTTGTTGTTCCCGAGGGGATCATTGCCGACACGTCTCGCCACGCTTCCGGTATACCGGCGCGCTATTTTGCGAAAGTCGCCGAGCTTTCGCACCGGTTCGATCTTAGTCCGAGCCTCCTCGAGGCCTTGGTCTGGCAGGAAAGCCGCTGGCGCGAAAACGCGGTTTCCCCGGCCGGCGCACGCGGACTCGCACAGTTGATGCCCGGAACGGCGCGTTATCTCGGCGTCGATCCCGATGATCCCGCCGCCAATCTTGAGGGCGGGGCGCGCTATCTTCGCGAACAGCTCGACCGGTTCGACGGCGATCTCGAAAAGGCGCTGGCCGCGTATAATGCGGGACCAGGCCGGGTAATCCGGGCCGGGGGTATCCCAAATATTCGCGAGACAAGACATTATGTTGCGGGCATCATGGATCGCCTCGCCAGCCATTCGCGGGGCGAGGGACGCTGAATCATTGGGCCCCTCGCGCATCCAGGAAGACAGGACAACAGACAACAAGATGAAATCGCCATTCCTTCTCTCGACTCGTATTTCGGCAGCGATTGCGGCCCTGATGATGGCATCTGCCGCGATGGCGCAGGGGGCCGATCCTGCCGGGTCCGGGCCCATCAACAACGCCTTGCTTTGGCTTCAGGGCACCTTGCTCGGCACGGTGGCGACCACGGTGGCGGTCATGGCGGTGGCCGCGATCGGGTTCATGATGCTTACCGGGCGAATGAACTGGCGCTTTGGCGCGACGGTGATCGTCGGCGTGTTCATCCTGTTCGGCGCGACCACGATCGTCGCCGGCATCCAGTCGGCCGCAGGATAAGGGAAGAAGGGCGCGATGAGCGATCTGTCACGTCATCCGGTGCACCGCGCCCTGACCCGTCCGCAGATGTTCGCGGGCGTGACGATGAATTTCTTCATCATCAACCTGATGGTGACGACGATCGCGTTTCTCATCCTGAAGAACTGGTGGGTGATGCTGGTCCCGGCGGTGACCCACACGGTCGGATATTTCGCTTCGCTGCGCGAACCGCGGATCTTCGACTTGTGGATCACAAAAGTCTCCAAGTGCCCGCGAATTGCCAATTACAAGCGCTGGGGCTGCAACAGCTACGCCCCCTGACGGGGCGCGAACACGGGTCGCCGGAAAGGAGGGCGGCGATATGGTGAAATGGATCGGACCCGCCGCGTGGAGCGCCAAGGAAGCGCGCGCTGGCGATCGCCTGCCTTACGAGCGCCTGCTCGATTCCAGCACGGTGTTGCTGCGCGACGGTTCGGTGATGACCACGATCCAGGTCCCCGGCCTGTTGTTCGAGACCGAAGATACCGACGCGCTCAACGCCCATGCCGCCACTCGCGAGGTCATGCTGCGATCGACGCTGGACGCGCGCTTCGTCCTTTACCACCACGTGATCCGTCGCCGGGTCGAGGTGGAAATCGAGGGTGAGTTCCCCGATCCGTTCACCCGGCATGTCGAGGCGCGATGGAAAGAGCGGCTCGCTGGAGGCTCGCTGTTCATCAACGACCAGTTCGTCACTCTCATCCGGCGCCCCGCGCGGGGCAAGACCGGATTGCCCGAACGCGTGGCGCGACTGTGGAACCGGCGCGGCCGCGAAGAGATCAGCGCCGATCCCAAGGATATCCGTAGTCTCAAGGCGGCCGCAACCGGACTGGTCGCATCCTTGTCGGCCTATGGCGCGAGCATACTGGGCGAGTATTCGGGGCCGTCTGGCGGCACCAATTCCGAAATGCTCGAACTGCTCTCGGCGATCTACAATGGCGAAATGCGGCCGGTGCGCCGCCCCCATGACGATACCGATATCGGCCAGATGCTGCCTTATCGCCGGGCCAGCTTCGGTCTCGACGCGATGGAACTGCGCGGCAGCGGCCGACCCGATTTTGCCGCCATATTGGGGCTCAAGGACTATCCCGAGGCGACTTCGCCGGGCCTGCTCGATCCGCTGCTGCGGCTGCCTTACGAGATGGTGGTCACCGAAACCTATGCGCCGAGCGAACGCACCACTTCGCGCGAGCGGATCGACCTTGCCTTGCGACGGTCGCGTTCGGTTGACGAGGAGGCTGCGGCCGAACGCGCCGACATGATGGCCGCGCGCGACGCGCTGGGAGCGGGATCGGTCGGGTTCGGCGATCATCATCTCACCGTGCTGGTGCGCGAAAGCGGCCTCGATCGGCTCGACGATGCTACCGCCGCCTGCGCTGCAGCGCTTGCCGATACCGGCGCGATCGCGGTGCGCGAGGATATCAATCTGGAACCCGCCTTCTGGGCGCAATTCCCCGGTAATGAGGAATATATCGTTCGCCGGGCGCTGATCTCGTCTGCCAACATGGCAGGGTTCGGGAGCTTGCACGGATTCGCGCTTGGCCAGGCCGAGGGCAATCACTGGGGCGAAGCGGTAACGCTGCTCGAAACCACCAGCGCCACTCCGTTCTTCTTCAATTTCCACCACGGCGACCTCGGCAATTTCTCGGTCATCGGGCCGAGCGGGTCGGGCAAGACCGTTGTGATGAACTTTCTCGCGGCGCAGGCGCAGAAATTTGCGCCGCGCACGATCCTGTTTGACAAGGATCGAGGCGGCGAACTGTTCATCCGCGGGATCGGCGGGCGATACGACGTCATTCGCGCGGGCGAACCCACTGGGTTCAACCCGCTCGCCCTGCCGGATACCCCGTCGAACAAGGCGTTCCTTCGCGACTGGCTGGGCGTGCTGCTCAAGGCCGACGGCCCAGAGGAATATGCCCTGATCTCAGCCGCGGTCGATGCCGCCTACCAGAATCATCCCGGCCTTCGCCGGATGCGCCATTTCCGCGAATTGCTGGCCGGTGCGCGCCGCCCGCAACCGGGCGATCTCGCCGACCGGCTCGCCGCCTGGATCGGCGAGGGCGAACACGCATGGCTGTTCGACAACGAGCGCGATGCGCTCGACCTCGACCGACGGGTGCTGGGCTTCGACATGACCCAGCTGCTCGACAATCCCCGGCTGCGCACGCCGGTGATGATGTATCTGTTCCATCGCATCGACGAACGCCTTGACGGTCAGCCCACGATGATCCTGATCGACGAGGGCTGGAAGGCGCTCGATGACGAGGTGTTCGCCGCGCGCATTCGCGACTGGCTCAAGACCTTGCGGAAACGCAACGCCCTGGTCGGTTTCGCGACCCAGAGTGCGCGCGATGCGCTCGAGAGCCGGATTTCGACCGCTTTGGTCGAACAGACCGCGACAATGGTGTTCATGCCCAACAGCCGCGCGCGGGCGGAGGATTACTGCGACGGCTTCGGGCTCACCGAACACGAATTGGCGCTGATCCGTTCGCTCCCCGCGCACAGCCGCTGCTTCCTCGTCCGCCAGCCCGATGCCAGCGTCGTGGTGCGGCTCGACCTGTCGGGGGCGCCCGAAGTTTTGACCATCCTTTCGGGCCGCGAGGCCTCGGTACGGAGACTCGACCTGCTGCGCGAAGCAGTGGGTGACGATCCGGCCCAGTGGTATCCCGCGCTGACAGGCCGCGCGTGGCCCGGAACGATCGCCGAAGTCGATGAAAGCGGCAACCCGGTATGGCAGGCGGCCGAATGACGACGTCCTGCGATCTTGCCGCCCAGGAAATGGGCACCGGCGTCTCATCGGCACTGACCGCTGTCGATTGCATCGCCGGTCAGGTGAGCGAGCAAGCCTTCGGGAGATTGTTCGGCACCGAGGGCGAGATGGCGCTGGCTCTCACGCTTCTGCTGGTGTTCTACGTCGCGTTCTTCGGGATCAGCCTGATGCTGGGGCGGACCAATCTTTCGGTCCGCAATCTCATTCCGCGGATCATGACGATCGGGCTGGTGCTGACTTTCGCCACCAGTTTCGCCGCATTCTCGACCGTGTTCTACAACATTTTCGTCGGCGGACCGGATCAGATCGCTGGGGTCATCACCGGCAGCCAGGGCTCGGCCACGGCGACTTTTGCCCGCAAGCTCGATGTCGTGTTTCTCGCGGTCCAGCAGGCCAGCGGCGAAAATGCCGATATCAGCGCGTTCTCCCCGCCGGGAATGATGTGGTTTGGGGCGATGCTGCTGCTGCTGGGCACGGTGGGTCTGCTGGTGACCGCCCGGATCGGCCTGGCGCTGCTGCTCGCGGTAGGACCGATCTTTGTCGTGCTCGCTCTTTTCAATCGCACGCGCGGACTGTTCACCGGGTGGCTCAAGGGGGTGACGATGCTCGCGCTCGCGCCGCTCTTCGCGGTGCTCGGCGGCTCGATCATGCTCGAGATCTCGGTTCCGATCCTTGCCAGGCTGGTCGCGGTTCCGGGGCAGATCGACCAGCAGGCAGCGATGGCATTCTTCCTCGTCGGAGCGGTGCATCTCGCTCTCATGGCGATGGCGCTGAAAGTTTCGGCGACGATGGTGGCAAACTGGGATGTTTTCGGACTGGTGCCGCAGGAACGCGAAAAGCGTGGTGTCGAGCCCGGCCGGTCCGCGTCTTCATCGGTCGCGATGTCGGCTGCACCATCGCGCCAGGCACAAACGCGTCTTGCGGCAGGTGGTCCCGCGCCCAGCCGCGTCAGCCTTCCCGCCGGACCGAGCGTTGCCGCCGCCAACGATGCAGGCGGCCCCTCTCCGATCCGCGAAACCCGGGTCTACGCGGCGTCTTCAGGCGGCGGTCAGGTCGCGCCGCTTAATCCGGCGGAATCGCGCGCCCGGGGGATTGGCAACCGCTTTCGTTCGGCCAGACCTCATGCCGCGCCCCGCAAATCGGAGAAGATACGATGAACCGCGCCGACCAGCTTCGGCTTCCGCTTTTCGCCGCGCTCGCCCTTGGCCTTGCAGCTCCAGTCATCGCGCAGGATGACGCGCGCCTGCAGACCCGCGTCTACGACGAGGCGAGCGTGTTCCGGATCAACGGGAAGGTGAAGGTGCAGACCACGATCCGGTTCCGCGAGGACGAACGGATCGAAAATGTCGCGATCGGAGATAGCCAGGCCTGGCAGGTGCAGCCCAACAAGGCGCAGTCGCTGTTGTTCGTGAAGCCGCTCCAGCCGACCGCGCAGACCAACATGACCGTGGTCACGAACCGCCGCACCTATCTGTTCGACCTCGTGGCAAGCCCGCGCAATTCGCCGCTTTATATTCTGAGGTTCAGTTACCCCAAGGCGGAGGCCGCCGAGGAACAGGCGCGCATGGCGGCTGCGGAGGCGGAGGCCATCGAGCAGGCCAGCGCGCTCGAAATGGCCGCGGCGAGCGACCCGTTCGCCGTGTCCGACCCGGCCCGGCTCAATTTCGAGTGGAGCGGTGCGGGTGCCCCCGACCTGATCCCCGAACGCGCCTACGACGATGGCGAGGCGGTGTTCCTCACCTGGCCGGCGGGAACGCCCATTCCGGCAATCCTCGTGACCAATCACGATGGCGAGGAAGGCCCGGTCAATTTCACGGTGCGAGGCGAAACCATCGTGCTCGACACGGTGCCCGCGCAGATCATCCTGCGTTCGGGAGAGGATCGGGCCACGCTGACCAATACCGGGCAGACGGTCACCGCCGACCAGCGGAGTGCTCAGGCCAGCGCCAAGCGCCAGAAGGGATCGTGACTGTCATGACTGATCATCGTGCAAGGGAGAACGGGTGATGCGCCTCGCGATGCGGCTGCCCCCGCGGAAGGGCGAGAAGAACCGGTTTGCGGACAGCGATCCGCGGGAAAACGAGTCGGCCGAGATCATCGATCTGGCTAGCCGCAATGGCTTTCCCGCGGTGGTCGACCGCAAGGGCAAGTCGGATGGTCTGGGGCTCGCAGCCGGGGTCGCGATCGTCGGCCTGCTGGGCGCGACGACATTCTGGGCGATGCAATCGGCGCGGATTGCCGAACCCCAGCCGATCGGCAACGCTTCGGTATCCGCACCTCAACCCGCTGCCGCGCCTGCTCCGATTGGAGAGCCGGTCGCAGCGCCTCAGGAAGCGTACGGGCAGCCCGACCCTGGCATTGTCCCGGTCCTCGCTCACAATCCGGCCGCGTCGATCGGACCCGCCGCGAATCCTTACGCGAGCCCGACGGTGATATTCGATGCGAGCACCGGCGCGCAGGGGAATCGGCTGGTCGAAGCACCCGCTCCGGTCACCGGAGCCGTCGCTCCAGGGGTAGGAGACAGCGGCGCAGGCGGTGACGCTGCAGCCTTTGCAAGCCGGATAGGAGGCGTCGGCGGAGGAACCGCCCAGGCGCAGGCGATGACCAACCCGTCG
>JBFHIF010000053.1:0-7280 GCA_041596595.1 Erythrobacter sp.
GCTGCTGGTGAAATATGTCGAGGCCGGCTGGCTCGGGCGCAAGACGGGCCGCGGCTTTTACGATTATTCGGGCGAAGTGCCGGTCCCGACCCGCTGACCGGGCGGCGCTGCCGGAACCTCGACGGGTGGCCGCCCGTTGGTCATGCGAAGGAGATTTTCGCCATGACCAACAAGGACACCCCAGTGCTCAGCCAGGAGCAGCGCCAGTCCGGGCTCGCGCCCGAAACGCATAATGACGAGCAGGACGATCACCGCAGCCAGGCGCAGGAAGTCGCCGAGGATGCGCAGGATCCCTCATCGGGAGAGGCCGGTGGAACCGAGAGCCGCAAGCCCGCTTCGCCCGACGTTGACGGGATCGCTGGCGGCGCGACCGACATGATCGACGAGATACGCAAGATGGAAGATACCGGGCGGATCGACAACAGCGCCTATGCCGGTGAGCCCAACCACGACGACAACACCTCGAAATATTCGGGCAAGGAAAAGTGATCGGTCACCCGGCGCGATCGTGCCGGGCCGATAACCTAGTCGCTCCAACCGCCCCCAAGGTCCTCTGAGCGCGGCTTGTCCTGATCCGGCAGCAGGGGCTGCTCTACGTGCGGAGTGGGATCGTAGCCTTGCGCCTGGTCAATCAGGTCCTCATCGCTGGCAAACTCGATGATGACGTCGTCATCGCGTGTTGGCGCGGAGCTTGAACCTTCACCGGTCGGGTCGGCTAAAACCGAATCTCCGAACCGGCGCTCTGCATCTCGGGAGCCGGACTGGCCGTCGTCAAACGCGCCGACGGTGCGCTGAAGGCTGCCCGGATCATCTTCGGTTCCGACGAACAGGACGACGCTTACCAGCGTGAGACCGACATAAGCGAGCGCGGCCTTGGGGTTCTTGAACAGGGTCTTCATCGCGTCGCTCGCTGTAACAGCGAGGGGTTAATCTTCAGTAGAGATGACCTCGCGCTTGAGGTCGTAGAGAAGATCGAGGGCTTCGCGCGGCGAGAGCGTATCGAGATCCATTGCAGCGAGCCGTTTTGCGAGGCGTTGCTCGGCTGTCTCCTCGGCCGCGCCCTCTTGCGCGGCGGCGAACAAGGGCAGGTCGCCGAGCCCGGCCGCGATCCCGCCTGTCTCGGCACGCGCCTGTTCGAGCTTTTCGAGCACTTGCGCCGCGCGCCTGACCACCGGGGCGGGCACGCCCGCCAGCTTTGCCACCGCAAGCCCGTATGACCGGTCGGCTGGCCCTGCGGCGAGTTCGTGCAGCAGCACCAGATCGCCCTTCCACTCGCGCGCGCGGACGTGGTGCAGCGATAGCGCCTCGCAGCTCTCCGCGAGCCGCGACAATTCGTGGTAATGGGTCGCGAACAGGCAGCGGCACGCGATCCGCGAATGCACCGCCTCGACCACCGCCCAGGCCAGAGCCAGCCCGTCATAGGTCGAGGTCCCGCGTCCGACCTCGTCGAGGATCACGAAGCTTCTCTCGGTCGCCTGCGAGAGGATCGCCGCGGTCTCGACCATTTCGACCATGAAGGTCGAACGCCCGCGCGCGAGGTTGTCCGAAGCGCCGACCCGGCTGAACAACCGGTCGACGAGCCCGACCCGCGCGCTTTGCGCGGGGACGAAACAGCCCGCCTGGGCGAGCAGGACGATCAGCGCGTTCTGACGCAGGAAGGTGGACTTGCCGCCCATGTTGGGGCCGCCGATCAGCCACAGTCTGTTGTCGGGCGCGAGCTTGCAATCATTGGCGACAAACCGTTCGCCCGCCTTCGACAGCGCGGCCTCGACCACCGGGTGACGGCCCCCGGTGATCGCCAATAAGGGTTCATCCACCAGGTCGGGGCGAGCCCAATCTCCTTCGGCGGCGCGTTCGGCGTTGCCCGCTGACACGTCGAGCCGTGCAAGAGCGGCAGCGGTCGCTGCTATGGCTTCTCGGGCGTTCGCCACTTCCTCGACCAGCTTTTCGAAATACGCGTCCTCGGCAGCGAGCGCGTGGCCACCCGCTTCCGCAATGCGTGAGGCCTCCTCGTGGAGCGCGACCGAATTAAACCGCACCGCGCCTTTCATTGTCTGGCGATGGGTGAAACCGCTGTCGGCTGCCATCAGGGCATCACCGTGGCGGCTGGGAACCTCGATGAAATAGCCCAGCACACCGTTATGCTTGATCTTAAGCGAGGCGATCCCGGTGTCGGTGCGATAGCGCGCTTCCATCGCCGCGATCGCGCGGCGGGCATTGCCCGATGTCGCGCGCAATTCGTCAAGCGACGCATCGTAACCTTCGGCGATGAACCCGCCATTCGCCCGTTCGGTGGGAGGAGAAGGGACGAGCGCGCGCGAGAAATGGTCGATCAGCGCGCCGTGACCCCCGAGCATCGGGACAAGGGCGTCGAGCGGCGCAGGACGGTGAGGCAGAGCAGATACGCGCTCCTTGATACGTGCCGCTTCGGCAAGCCCGTCGCGCACCTGGCCAAGATCACGCGGACTGCCGCGTCCCGCGACGATCCGGCCCAGCGCACGGCCGATATCGGGCAGGGTCCGCAGCGCATCGCGCAGCTCGGCGCGCTCGATCGGGCGTTCGCGCCAGAACTGCACCAGCGCGAGCCGATCGTCGATCATCGCCCGGTCCGTCAGCGGCGCCGAAAGGTCTTCGGCCAGCAGCCGCGATCCCGCTCCGGTTGCGCAGCGATCGATCGTCGCGATCAGGCTGCCATTGCGCCCGCCCTGTTGCGCTTCGAGTATTTCTAGGCTTGCGCGGGTCGCTTCGTCCATCGCCATTCCGCCAGACCCGGTGCGCGCGGTCGGGGGCAGCAAAAGGGGAAGCGTCCCGCGTCCGACGTGGTCGAGATATGCGATCAATCCGCCCGAGGCGGCGAGCATGGGCCGGGTGAAAGCGCCGAACCCATCCAGCGTGGAGACCCCGTGCACCGATTTGAGCCGGGCATTGCCGTTGTCGCTCGAAAAAGCGGAACGATGGTGTTCGACCGCATCCTCGGGTCCGTGGCTCCAGTCTTCGGGCACCACCACTTCGCTCGCGCCGATCCGCGCAAGTTGCGCGCCGAGCATCTCGGGAGCGCATTGTTCGAGCACCATTTCGCCTGTCGATATGTCGCAACTCGCGATCCCGATTTCGCCGCGCACGTCAGCGAGAGCCACGATCCGGTTGGCCGTGCGCGGGTTGAGCAAGGCTTCCTCGGTCAAGGTTCCGGCGGTGACGAAACGCACGATGTCGCGCTTGACGAGCGCCTTCGAGGCGGGTCGCCCCTCGCGCTTGGCGCGGGCCTTGGCCTCTTCGGGCGTCTCGACCTGCTCGGCGATCGCGACCCGTTGTCCCGCCTTGATCAGCCGGGCAAGGTACCCTTCTGCCGAATGGACCGGAACGCCGCACATCGGCACCGCCTTGCCGCCATGCTCACCGCGGGTGGTAAGGGCGATATCGAGGATGCCGGAGGCCACCCGCGCATCGTCGAAGAACAGTTCGAAGAAATCTCCCATCCGGTAGAACAGCAGCGAGCCTTCGGCCTCTTTCTTGAGCGCGAGATATTGCTCCATCATCGGGGTCGGTTTGCCGGACATCCCTCCCGCCTACTCCAGTGCGGCCCTGATTCGGAACGGGTGCCGGGCCCTGTTTCCCCTATCGTTTGTCGCCGCGCCCCGCTAAGCGCGCGGGGTAAGCCAGTGATTTGGGAGGTTTGACGAATGGCCGAGGAGCGCAAGGGCGGATTCACCACTCGCGAGGCATTGTTCTATCACGAGACGATTCGACCCGGAAAGCTGGAGATCGTCGCGACCAAGCCGATGACATCCCAGCGCGATCTCAGCCTTGCCTATTCTCCAGGCGTCGCCGCTCCGGTCGAAGCCATCGCCGCAGATCCCTCGCTCGCTGCTCGCTACACCGCCAAGGCCAACCTCGTCGCCGTCATCTCGAACGGCACGGCGATCCTGGGTCTCGGCAATCTCGGTGCACTGGCATCGAAGCCGGTGATGGAAGGCAAGGCGGTCCTGTTCAAGCGTTTCGCCGACGTCGATTCGATCGATATCGAACTCGCGACCGAGGACCCCCAGGCCTTCATCGATGCGGTCGCGCTGATGGAACCCACCTTTGGCGGGATCAATCTCGAGGACATCAAGGCCCCCGAATGCTTCATCATCGAGGCCGCGCTGCGCGAGCGGATGAAGATCCCGGTGATGCATGACGATCAGCACGGGACTGCGATCATCACCGCCGCCGGCCTGCTCAATGCTTGCTACCTGACCGATCGCGACATCCGCGAGGTCAAGGTCGTGGTCAACGGCGCCGGTGCGGCGGCAATCGCCTGCACCGCGCTGATCAAGGCGATGGGCGTGGCGCATGACAACGTCATCATGTGCGACCGGTCGGGCCCGATCACGCCCGGCCGCGAAGACGTCGATCAGTGGAAGAGCGCCCACGCTGTCGAGACCGACGCGACCAGCCTCGAGGAAGCTCTCGTGGGAGCGGACATTTTCCTGGGCCTCTCTGCTGCAGGTGCGCTCAAGCCCGAATGGGTCAAGAAGATGGCCGACAAGCCGATCATCTTCGCGATGGCGAACCCGGTGCCCGAGATCATGCCGGACGAGGCGAAGGCGGTCCGTCCCGATGCGATCATTGCGACAGGACGCAGCGATTTTCCCAACCAGGTCAACAACGTGCTGGGCTTCCCGTTCATTTTCCGTGGTGCTCTCGACGTCCAGGCGACGACCATCAACGAGGAAATGAAGGTTGCCGCAGCCGAAGCGATTGCCGCTCTCGCGCGCGACCGTGTGCCCGAGGAAGTGGCGAGCGCCTATGGCAGGAACCACAAGTTCGGGACCGATTACATCATTCCCGCGCCGTTCGATCCGCGGCTGATCGAGGTCGTATCTTCCGCCGTGGCTAAGGCGGCGATGGATTCGGGGGTGGCGCAGGCCCGGATCGAGGATTTCGACGAATACCGTCACCAGCTGAAATCGCGGCTCAACCCGACCACCGCGGTGCTCACCGGTGTTTACGAGGAGGCCAAGGCCAATCCCAAGCGGATGGTGTTTGCCGAGGCAGAGGAGGAGGTGGTGCTTCGCGCCGCGATCCAGTTCCGCGATTACGGCTATGGCGAACCGATCCTGGTCGGCCGGACCAAGGCGGTTCTCGACAAGCTCCACCAGCTGTCTGTCGCCGATCCGGCCAGCTTCGAGATCCAGAACTCGGCCGATAGCGAGCATGTGCCCGCGATGGTCGAATACCTCTACAAGCGGCTGCAGCGGCGCGGATATACCGAGCGCGACGTGCGGCGGATGGTCAATCAGGAACGCAACGTCTTCGCCGCGCTTCTCGTGGCGCTCGGCCATGGGGACGGGATGATTTCGGGCCTGACCCGGACCTTTGCCCAGACCGCGAAGGAAATTAACCGGGTGCTCGATCCCAAGCCGGAGGCCGACCCGTTCGGTATCCACATGATGATCGGCAAGAACCACACGACCTTTCTCGCCGACACCACGATCAACGAAAGGCCTTCAGCGCAGCAGCTCGCCCACATCGCGAAAGAGACCGCGGCGGTTGCGCGTCGCATGGGCCACGAGCCGCGGGTGGCGTTTTTGTCCTACTCGACCTTCGGCAATCCTTCGGGCCAATGGCTCGCCAATATCCGCGAAGCGGTGGCGATCCTCGATCGCGAGGAACCGGGTTTCGAGTATGAAGGCGAGATGGCTCCCGATGCCGCTCTCAATCCCAAGGTCATGCAGCTGTATCCGTTCAGTCGCCTGTCGGCGCCGGCCAACGTCCTGGTGATGCCAGGGCTGCAATCGGCCAACCTGTCGGCGAAGATCCTGCGCGAGCTGGGCGGCAACGCGACGATCGGCCCGATGCTGATCGGGATGCAGAAGCCGGTCCAGATCGTGCCGATGACCGCGATCGCTCCCGACGTGCTGACGCTCGCGGTGCTCGCGGGGGCCGGAGTGGTCGGCTGACGCGATGATTCCGAGCCAGCGAGAGCGGTTCGCGATCCCGCGGGAGGTGCATTACCTCAATTGCGCCTACATGGCGCCGTTGTCGCACGAAGTCCTCGCGGCGATGGAACAAGCGGTGCGCCTCAAGGCGCAGCCCTGGAATTTCCGGCCGGCGGACTTCTTTGCGGTCTGCGAGGACTTCCGCGCCCGCGCGGCGCGTTTGGTCGATGTTGCGCCCGACAATATCGCGATCGTGCCATCGGTCAGCTACGCGCTTGCAACCGCGGCGAGAAACCTGCCTGTCGCAGCGGGCCAAGTCATCGTTACCCTCGCTGACCAGTTTCCATCCAATGTCTATGTCTGGCGTGACCTTGCGGTGCGAAGGAATGCGATCGTGCAGGCGGTCGAGCGGCCTGCGCAAAGCTGCTGGACCGAGCCTGTGCTCGAGGCGATCGGGCCGGATACCGCGATCGTTTCAGTGCCGCATTGCCACTGGGCCGACGGGCGGATCGTCGATCTTGTGAGAGTGGGTGAGCGGTGCCGCGAAGTGGGCGCCGCGCTGGTGCTCGACCTGACCCAGTCGCTGGGAGCAATGCCGATCGATTTCGCACAGGTTCAACCCGATTTCGCAGTGGCTGCCTGCTATAAATGGATGATGGGCCCCTATGGGATCGCGATGCTCTATGTCGATCCCAAGCACCATCGCGGCGAACCGATCGAACACAACTGGATCAACCGGGCCGGGTCCGAAGATTTCAGCCGGCTGGTCGATTACCGGGACGATTTCCAGCCGGGTGCGCGGCGATTCGACATGGGCGAGAAATCCAATCCCCCGCTGCTTGCCGGAGCGAGCGCGGGAATCGATTTCCTTCTTGAATTCGGCGTCGCCATTATCGCCGATACCCTGGCCGAGCAGACGCACGAGATCGCGCTCGAAGCGGATCGGCTCGGTCTGACCTCCGCTCCAATAGGCGTGCGAGCACCGCATTTCCTGTCGCTCGGATTCCCCGACGGCGTGCCACCGTCACTTACCGAACGGCTCGCACAAAGACAGGTTCACGTTTCGCTGCGGGGTTCGTCACTGAGGGTGACACCCCATCTTTACAACGACGAAATCGATCACGCGGCCCTGATCGATGCGATCGCAGGCTAGATTATCGGGCCAGCACCGACGCACCGGTCTCGGAACGCTGCTAGTTCAGCCGAGCCGCCGGAACCGGAAATACCACACTTCGTGGCCGAACTTCTCCCGCGCCTTCTGTTCGTAGCGGGTTTCGCACCAGCCCGATGGGCGGTTCTGCCAGCTTGACGGGCCATCGACCACCCATTCGAACCGGTCGGTGAAACGCTGCATGACCA
>JBFHIF010000054.1:0-7272 GCA_041596595.1 Erythrobacter sp.
AATGAGCGAAAATGCCGACCTGAGTTGGGGAGGCGCGTGGCGCATTGCGCGGCGCGATCTCAACGCCCGGTTCCGCGGCTTGCGGCTGCTGCTCGTGTGCATCTTCCTTGGAACTGCAGCACTCTCGGCCATCGGTTCGCTGACCGCCGCGATCGAACGCGAGCTTGAAAGCTCGGGCCAGGTCTTGCTCGGCGGCGATCTCGAGATCGAGGTGTGGCAGCGCGGACTGTCGTCAGACGAGCTCGCGGCTCTGGCCGAATACGGCACCGTTTCGGGCGGAACGCGGGTCCAGGCGATGGCGAGCGCGGGCGACGGCGAGGAACCGCGCACCGCGCCGATCGAATTGAAAGCGGTCGATACACGCTGGCCGCTCTATGGCGTGCTGACCCTCGCCAACGGAAGCGAGGCGCGCGCGCCCGAAGGCCGCAACGCTTTTCTCGCGCAGGGCGCTCTCGACCGCCTCGAAATCGCGGTGGGCGACACGTTCCGCGTCGGCACGCTCGACCTAACCGCCGCGGGCGTGATCGCGAACGAGCCCGACCGCCTGTCCGAGGGGTTCCAGCTCGGCCCGACCGTGATCGTCGCCGAAGATGTGCCAGTCGCCGCCGGTCTGCTGGCTCCCGGATCGCTCTATCAGAGCAAGTACCGGATCGCCTTCGACAACCCCTCGCGCGATCCCGAGGCGGTCGAGGAGGCATTGGCAAAAGCCTATCCCAATGGCGGCTTCGATTTCCGCAACCGCGACCGCGCCTCGCCCGGCGCGGACCGGTTCGTGCGCCAGATGGGCGATTTTCTCACTCTTGTCGGACTTGCGGCGCTGGTGATCGCAGGGATCGGCATTGCGGGCGGCGTCTCGTCCTATCTCGATGCGCGTCGGACCAGCATTGCGACGCTCAAGGTGCTGGGCGCATCCTCGCGCGACATCGTGCGGATCTACGCGCTTCAGATCGCGGTTGCCGCTTTGGTAGGCAGCGCGGCGGGTCTTGCGGTCGGGGTGCTGGTGACCCCGCTGCTCGGTTCCGCTCTTGAAGGATTGCTGCCGGTCGAAAGCGGGCTGGTTATCGAGCCCGCGCCGCTGCTCCTCGCGGGATGTTACGGCCTGCTGGTCGCCTTCGCCTTCGCCGCGGCCCCGCTCTTGCGCGCGCGCACCTATCCCGCGATGGCGCTGATGCGGTCGGGCGTGACCCCGCTCGCGCGCGACCGGCGCGCGCTGGTCGTCACCGCGATCGGGATTGCGCTGATCGCGGGTCTTGCGCTCGTGACCACCGATCAGCCGCTCTTGTCGGGCGGGTTCCTGCTCGGCGCTGGCGGCGCGCTGATCGCGTTGGGCGCTCTCGGCTTGCTGATCCAGCGGATCGCGCGCGCTTTGCCACGGCCATCGAGCCCGCTGCTGCGATCGGCGCTGGCCAATATTCATCGCCCCGGCGCCCCCACCGGCGCGCTGGTCACTGCCCTCGGCTTCGGCCTCGCCGCCTTCGTCCTGCTCGCGGCGGTGCAATCGGCGATCGAGGGTAATATCGACAGCCGTGTGCCGCGCGAGGCGCCGGACTATTTCGTGCTCGACGTTCCGGTTGCTCAGGAGCGGCGCTTCAGCGAACTGGTGAATGCAAGCGCACCCGCTTCGGTCATTCGCACCGTGCCCGCAATGCGCGGTGCGGTGCTTGCCTACGGTCCGCGTGACGCCATGACCCGCGTCGCCGATCTCGAGGAGCTGCCCGAAGGCGCGTGGATGTTGCGCGGCGAACGCGGCATCACCTATTCGGACGAACTGCCTCCGGGTAACCGCGTGGTGGAAGGCAGCTGGTGGGATGCGGATCATGGCGGCGAACCGCTGGTCTCGATCGATGCCCAGTTCGCCCGCGCCGTGGATCTCGAAGTCGGCGATTACCTCACGATCGGCATTCTCGGGACCGAGCGCGACATGCGGATCGCCAATCTGCGCGAGATCGACTGGGAAAACATGGGCTTCAATTTCACCATGGTGTTCAGCCGAAACGCGATCGCAGACGTTCCGCACAATCTGTCCGCGACGATTGACCTGCCCGACACGGTGACGCGCGATGCGCGCGGACAATTGCTGCGCGACTTGGTGCGCGAATTTCCCTCGAGTTCGGTGATCGAGGTCGGGGGCCTGCTGGTCGAGGCGCGCACGATCCTGCGGCAGGTCAGCCTCGCCACGCTGGCAGCGGCGGCGGTCGCGGTGCTGGCGGGGCTCGCGGTGCTGATGGGCGCCATCGCCGCCGCGCGCGCGGCGCGCACCTACGACACGGTCGTGCTGCGGGTTCTGGGCGCCAGCAGGAGGCAGATTCTCGGCCTGCAACTCGCCGAATACGGGCTGATCGCGCTGGCGCTTGCAGGCGTTGCGCTGGCGCTCGGTTCGGGGCTCGCGTGGGTTATCGTAACCCAGCTGTTCGAGTTCGACTGGCTGCCCGACTGGGGCGTGATACTCGCCGTGCTGGGTCTTGGCCTTGCGATGGTGCTCGCCTTCGCGCTGGGCGGCTCTCTGCCGCTGCTCAAGGCGAAGCCTGCGCGGGCACTGCGCGAACTCTAACGAAAGAGGGCGGAGCCCGCGGCCCCGCCCTCATGTTTCTCGCTTTGGGCCGGCGCGTGCGCCGAGCCAGCGTGGCCTATTCGAAGACCGCTGGATCGACGCCGACTTCGCCCGGGCGCCCCTTGATCACATAGGTCGATGCGATCAAGTCGTGCAGCCCCTGCTTGCGCTCGGTAAAGGCGATCATGATGTAGCCGATAAGCAGGATCAGGCCCGACAGGATCTTGGCGAAATAGCGCCCCAGCGCCCTTGCGAAGCTGATCCTGCGGCCCGCCGTGTCGGTCACCACGAGGCCCAGTGCCATCTTGCCCAGCGTGCCCTGTTTGGCCGAGCTTTCCATCAGCACGAAATACAGGATCGAACCGATCACGACGATCGAATAGGCGATGATCCCGCCGGTCGTCGCGAAGATATTTGCCGCGCTGTCCGGATCCATCGGATCTGTCGCCATCAGGCTGACCCCGAAAACCGCGAAGATCGCGAACTGCGCGATCGTCAGCACCACGAAGTCGATGAGATAGGCGAGCAACCTCACCCAGAATCCAGCATATGCGTTCATGATTTCCCCCTGTTTTCAAACTGTCCCGCCGGCAAAGCACCACAATGGCGAGACGGTGGCAACAAAAAAGGGCCGGTTTTCACCGGCCCTTTCGTGATGTCATGCTGATCGGCGATCAGAACTTGTACCGGACTACGCCGCCATAGGTGCGCGGGCCGCTCGGATAACCCGAAACGGTGCCCGACTGCGCGACGCCATCGAACACGGTGAGGATATACTGCTCGTTGAGCAGGTTGCGTCCCCATGCGCCGATTTCGAACCCGTTGTTGAGCGCCAGCGTGAGCGATCCGTTGACGAGGTTGACCTCGCGCTTGAAGATCCGGCTGTTGCCCAGGGAAGCGTTGAAGGTCGGCAGACCGTTATTGATATCCTCGTTCGATTCGTGGCTGTAATCGACACGTCCAATGAGCCGCGAGCCGCTGTCCCATTCGTGCGTGTAGGTCGCAGACGTGGCGAGTGCCCAGGACGGAATGCCGCCCGGACGCGCACCGGTGAGGTCGCCAACGGGGCTCGAGACGAAGCTGTCATAGATCGGGTCGAGATGGGTGACCGCGAAAGTGAAGACCAGCCCGTCAGCCGGGTTGATGGTGGTGTCGAGCTCGAAGCCCTGCACCGACTGCTGACCGGCATTGTTAAGCTGGAAGCCCGTGCCGGTGAACAGGAACGACTGGAAGCCCTCGATCGTCTGGTCAAACACCGCGAGGTTGAAGCCCCAGCCCGGCCACTGGCCCTTGACGCCCGCTTCGTAGACCTCGGCCTTTTCCGGACCGGCAAAGCGCGATCCGGTGTTGAGGTTCGGCACCGCGATACCGGCATCGAGGATCGGCGATGACGGCGCGAGGAAGGTCGAACGCACCGGACCCGGGCGATAATCGCCGAACACCGGGCGGCTGTCGCGCGAGAGGTTGATCGAGCTCGCCTTGAAGCCCGTGGCATAGCTCAGATAGACATTGACCTCGTTCGACACTTCGAACGAACCGCGCACCAGCCAGGTGAACTCGTCGTCACGGGTCTTGCCGTCCTCGACCGCGTTCGGGATATTGAGGAAGGGCGGCTGGAACTGGAACGGCGTGAGACCCAGCAGCGGATTGATCGCAGGGTTGGTCGCCGCCGCAGCAAGCGCCTGCTGGTTGGCAGCCGGGAGCGCCTGGAACTGCGCCCGGGTGCGGACCGTCCCGCCGGTCGCGCCGGTGATGAACGCATCGACGAGGTTGATATTGGCCAGCTCATCAAACGCGGTCGCCGACAGCGCGAAATCCTTCTTGTCGTCGGTGTAGTTGAACCCGCCGGTGATCACCAGTCCATCGATCGGCTCGAAATCAACCGTGCCGAAGACAGAGTAGGACGTGTTGTCCATGCTGAAGGCTTCGCTGGTCAGCAGGCCGGGCGAGAAGATGCTGTTCTGCGGAAGCCCGAGAGCGGCCTCGACCCCGTTGAAGGTCGCCGGGTTGCCCGTAAGCAATGCGAAGAACGGCCGTGCCTGCGTACCGGTCGTCAGGAAGCTGTCCTGCAGGATGCTTTCATCGAAGTAGTAGCCGCCGAGCAGGAAGTTGATCGGGCCGTCGAAATCGGACGTGAGACGCAGTTCCTGCGTGAACGTCTTAACCCGCTGATCGCGGGTTTCGCTGACGATGTCGGCGCTGGTAAAATCGACGTCCTGATCGACGAAGTTCTCGAGCTTGCGATACGAGGTGATCGAAGTGACCGAGATCGGCCCGGTTGCCCAGTCGATCTGGACCGAGCCGCCGTAATTGTCGACTTCGTTCTCGGGCACCTGGTTGAGGAACACGTCGTAGCTGAAGAAATCGGTGTTGAGCGCGCCGCCCACGGCAAATACCGCGCCTGCGGTCGGGCCGGCCACCAGCGTGCTGACAACGCAGCAGGCTTCGTCGATCTTCGAATAGTCGGCGATCGCACGGATCGAGATATCGGGCGTGGGCTCGATCAGCAGCTGGCCGCGTGCCGCCCAGCGATTGCGCTCAGAAACCTCTTCGTTGAGGTTGACAATCGTGCCGTAGCCGTCGCGGGTGTTGTAGCTGCCGTCGAGCGAGAACGCGATGTTTTCGCTGATCGGGCCGGTCACGTCACCCTTGACCACCAGCGCGTTGTAATTGCCGTAGCTGACTTCGGCGCTGCCGCCGAAATCGAATTGCGGCGGCCGGGTCACGACCGAGATCACGCCAGCCGATGCGTTCTTGCCGAACAGCGTCGATTGCGGGCCGTTGAGCACTTCGATGCGCTGGACGTTCGGAAGGTCGGACAGGGCCGATGCCGAGCGCGAACGGAACACGCCGTCAATGAAGACGCCGACCGAAGGCTCGATCCCGAAATTGTTATCGCCATTGCCGAAGCCGCGAATGATGAAGGTCGAGGACGACGAGTTCTGAAGCTGGCTCACGCGGAGCGACGGGGTCACCGTCTGGAGATCGAGAACGTCGCGGATCTGCGCCTGTTCGAGCGTCTCGCCGCTGGTCACCGAAACCGAGATTGGAGTTTCCTGAAGCGTCTTTTCGCGCTTCGAGGCGGTCACGATGATGACGTTGCTGCGATTGCCCGCTTCGTCTTCGAGAACCATCTGGTCGGCATCGTCGGAATCGACTGCGGTGCTGTTATCCTGAGCGAAAACCGCGCCGGGCGCGGTCAGGGCGAATGCGGCGGCACCTGCCAGTAGGGTATAGCGGTGCGAGCCGGTGAAACCGGGAAGTGTGGAACGCATGGGATCTCCTCTCCAAAACCCATCGATTCCCGCTTGCCGTTACGGCACGCGTCCCTGACGCGCAGATACGAGATCGATTGCGTGCAGCATTATGCGACCGCCGCGCTGCCCACAAGCAGCAAACCCCCGGAATCCGCAGCCTTTCGGCCACATGTTGCTTGTGCGACACACTGTCCGAACCCCCGATAGCACATCACGACAGCAGCCGCGCGGCGGGCTTGCCCCCGCGCACGAGACACGCTAGGCGCGTCAGCGAAATGCTGCGTTGCTGCAGCAGGTCGGGCCACGCCGCCGATGCCGTAGCGTAAATCGACCTGTAGCCCACCTGCCTTACCTGCCAACCTCGCGCGCAAAGTCGCGCCCATCAACGGTTCCGCCAGCCAGCGACCGCTCTACCAAACGGAAAAATTCCCCGATGTCTTCCTCTCTTCGCAATATCGCCATTATCGCTCACGTCGACCACGGCAAGACCACCCTGGTCGACCAGCTTTTCCGCCAGTCGGGCACGTACCGCGAAAACCAGCGGATCGAGGAACGCGCGATGGATTCGGGCGACCTCGAGAAGGAACGCGGGATTACCATCCTCGCCAAGTGCACCAGCGTCGAATGGGAGCACGATGGTGAAACGACCCGGATCAACATCGTCGATACGCCGGGCCACGCCGATTTCGGTGCCGAGGTCGAACGCATCCGGTCAATGGTCGCCGGGGTGATCCTGCTGGTCGACAGCGCCGAAGGCGCGATGCCGCAGACCAAGTTCGTGACCGGCAAGGCGCTTGCCCTCGGCCTCAAGCCGATCGTTGTGGTCAACAAGATCGATCGACCCGATGGCCGCCCGCAGGAAGTGCTCGACGAGGTGTTCGACCTGTTCGCATCGCTCGATGCCACCGACGAGCAGCTCGACTTCCCCTCGCTCTTCGCCTCGGGCCGCGATGGCTATGCGAGCGATGACGAGAACGCGCGCGAGGGCAGTCTCGAACCGCTGTTCAAGCTCATCACGAGCCACGTCCCATCTCCGGGCCTCGAAGTCGATGCGCCCTTCACCTTTCTCGCCACCCTGCTCGACCGCGACAATTTCATGGGCCGCGTGCTCACCGGCCGGGTCCAGTCGGGCTCGCTCAAGGTCAACGATCCGATCCACGCGCTCGACCGCGACGGCAAGGTCGTCGAAGTCGGCCGCGCAACCAAGCTGATGAGCTTTGACGGGCTTGAACGCGTGCCGGTCGACAGCGCGCAGGCGGGCGACATCATCGCGCTCGCCGGGCTCGAAAAGGCGACTGTCGCCAATACCATCGCCGACCCGTCGGTGACCCAGCCGATCGCGGCCCAGCCGATCGATCCGCCGACCTTGGCGATGCGCTTTGCGATCAACGATTCCCCTCTCGCCGGGCGCGAAGGCGACAAGGTGACGAGCCGCATGATCCGCGATCGTCTTTTGCGCGAAGC
>JBFHIF010000055.1:0-7265 GCA_041596595.1 Erythrobacter sp.
CAAGTTCTACGAGGAAGCTATCGCGGCGCACCTGCAGATCGGGCTCGAGGCGTGCAAGCGCCTGCGCGACGAAGGCGACCGGCTGCACAGCCGCAAGCTGCGCGCCTTTAACGAACCACCCTTCAGGTAATCGACTATTCGAACGTTACGGGCAGCAACCCGTTTTTCGCCGCCATCTCGACGAACAGCGCGTCGCAAACGGGTTTGCTGGCCTCGCAACGCATGGTCAGATCCATCTTCGCAGTGCCTTGCTCGGTGTTGCGAATGCTGCGCTTGATCACGCTAGGGTGATAGGGCGATCCTTCGGGCGAGAACGACCACGCGGTCATCTCCTCGAGATCGGAAATCACCGTCCAGCCGTTCTCGGTTACGATTTCGGTATCCGGCAAGGCATCGACCTGCTGGCGCGCGGCTGAAACGCTGGCAAATCCGGTCCCTTCGTTGATCGATTCCGGCAATTCTGCTGGCTCGTAATTGGGGCAGTTTCGTGCGACCAGATGCCAGATCAGGTCGGGCATCATCGCCGAATTGTTCGCGGCAATCTGCTCGGCCGCAGTGTCGGAGAGCACGTTTTCCTCGATCCGGGCGATCCGGAATTGCTGCGCGCCTTCGGGGCGGTGCAGGATCGTGTAACCGCAAAAGCGCTGCGCCTTGTCAAATTGCGCGTCGGTATCGATCGCGACGTAGATTCCCCTGGTGGGTGCGGTGGCGCTGTTGTTCGTCCAGTTGATTTCGAGCGGCTTGCGGAAATTGACCGCGCCGCGTTCTGCACGCGCGTTTTCCTGATCGGGGATGAACCGCTCAAGCGGCCATTGCGATTGCAGCACCTCGCTCAGCATCGCATGGGCAGCCTCGTATTCGCCTTCATCGAGATAGGCGTAATATCTGCCCCAGGCCGCCAGAACCTCGGATTCAAGTTCCTCGCTCGGTATCCAGCCGGGCTGCGAACCTTGAGTGATATTGACTTCGCGCAGCGTATCCTGCGCCCATCCGGCCGACCCGGTAAGCAGCGCGATAGCGGCGAGCAAGGCCTTGTAATACTTCATTATCCCCCCCATCGTCAATAAACCGCCGTCCCGGACATCACATCGCGACGAGGGCGAATTCGAGATCGTATTTTGCCGATACTGTGATTTCGCCGGGTTCTATCGGCGTCGCTTGGGAAAGCCGGTTGGCGGTGACGGTGATGTAGCCCGAGCCCGAGCGAAAGTTCACCTGGCTATCCGACACCAGCAGAATGCGCGAGACCTTCATGCCGAGCGCGCTCGCGGTGGTTTCGGCCTGCGCGCGCGCTTCCCTCAGCGCTTCGGCTTCCGCCCGCCGGGCGAGCGGTTCCTTCTGGTCCTCCCCGATCAGGAATTGCGGGCCATCAATCGTATTGGCTCCCGCATCGAACAGAAGACTGATCAACTCTCCCGCTTTGGCAAGATCGCGGCTGGTGACGGACAGGCTGTTGCTCGCCTGAAAACCGGTGATCCTCAGTTCATCGTCATCGGAATAAATGGGGGACACGTCGAGGCTGGACGACTGGATATCCGACGCGGGAATACCCCGTTTTCGGAGCGCCTCGATGACGGGCGCGAGCTTACGATTGTTGGCATCCAGAGCCTCAAGGGCGGTCGCACCGGCGGTTTCCACGCCGATCGTGACGATCATTCGCGTGGGCTTGGCGGCGACCGATCCTTCGCCCTGGACCCGCAAGATGGTTTCGCTTGGCAAGATGACCGGCCGCGCGGGTTCGGTTTGGGCAGCAACTGGCACGGCAATCGGCAAAACGAGAAATGCCGAACAGATTAGCGCTCGCATCAACCCTTGCCCTTGGTCTTGGTCTTGCCGGCCTTCGCATTGGTCACGACGTAATCGATGATCATTCCGGCGATGTCCTTCTGGGTCGCGTTCTCGATCCCTTCGAGGCCGGGAGAGGAATTGACCTCCATGATCACCGGACCGTGATTGCTGCGCAGCATGTCGACGCCGCACACATTCAGCCCCATGTGCTTGGCCGCGCGCACCGCGGTCGAGCGTTCCTCGGGGGTGATCTTGATCAGCTGCGCGCTGCCGCCTCGGTGCAGATTGGAACGGAAATCGTCGGGCGCGCCGGTGCGCTTCATCGCGGCGACGACCTTGCCGCCGATTACCAGAGCGCGAATGTCGGTCCCGCCCGCTTCCTTGATGAATTCCTGCACCAGGATGTTGACGTTGGCGCCGCGAAACGCCTCGATCACCGATTTGGCGCTGCTCATCGTCTCGGCCAGAACCACCCCGATCCCCTGCGTCCCCTCGAGCAGCTTGATGACCACCGGCGGCCCCTTGACCGCCTTGATGATCTCCTCGGCTTGCTTGGGATCGTTGGCATAGGCGGTGAGCGGCAGGCCGATACCGTGCTTGGCGAGGATCTGCATCGAACGCAGCTTGTCGCGGCTGCGCCCGATCGCGACGCTCTCGTTCAGAGGCCAGCAGCCACGCATCTCGAACTGGCGCAGGATCGCGAGACCATAATTGGTGATCGAGGCGCCGATCCGCGGAATGACCGCGTCGTATCCGACCATCGCCTGGCCATTGTAGAACACTTCGGGTCGGTGGCTGGCGATGTGAACCGTGCAGCGAGTGGTGTTGAGGATATCCAGCTCGTGCCCGCGCTCTTCGGCAGCCTCCTTAAGCCGCTGATGCGAATAGAGGTTCGGGTTACGCGCAAGCATTGCGATTTTCATGAACGATATCCTTGTGGGGCGAACTGCCCGCAATTCCATTACAGCGCGATGGCCTTTTGCTTCAAGCGCGCGATTGCAACCATGAATGGCCTGCGTCGACGACGAACCGGCGCCTTAGCGCGGTGCGTCCGATTAGGATCGGGAATTTCATGTCCGACCGGTTCGCCAGGCTGAATTCAGCGCGAAATTCGACATCGCCGATGCGGACAGGTGTCTTGATGACATAGCGCTGCTGGGTTTCGCCGTTCGAACTGGTGATCCCGCGCGTATCGACCTGCACCGCCTCGCATTCGATCTCGATGTCTTCCCAGTCGACCGAGAAGCGCACGAAGGTCTTGCCGTCGCGCTCGAAGCTTTCGATCACGTGACCGTGAAGCGAGGATGTGCGCGCACCCGTGTCGATCTTGGCCGGGATGTTGGCAAGGCCGAGTTCGGGGAAGCTGGCATATTCACGCCAGCCGACGGTGGGGAGATTGGCGGCCGGTTTTTTCACGGCAGGATCGCCATCCCGTCTCCGCCCCGGCCGGTGGCAAGGCGACGCAGCACCGTGCCGCTGGCATAATCGATTTCGGCGACCGTATCGCTGCCGGTCTCCGCGACATAGATGCGTTGTCCGTCATCCGACCACAGGATCGTAACCTGGAACCGGTCCTGCGCTTCTTCGGGCGAGGACACCGCGATTGTGCGGACGACCCTCGCTGTGGCGAGATCGATCACGCTCAGCGCGCCGTCGGCCAGGTTCGAAGTCACTGCGACATCGCCTTGCGGCCGGATCGCGAGGCGGAGCGGAAAGCGGCCCGTCTGCAGCTTTGCGCGCACTGTCATCGTTTCCGGGTCGAGCGCAAAGGCCTCGTCCGAGCCGCGAGCGGAGACCCACAAGGTCTTGCCGTCGGGCGTCAGCGCGATGCCTTCGGGTTCCTCGCCCACGGTAACCGAGAGCGGTGCGCCAGCACCGCGCAGGCTGATGCGGGTGACCGTGCGCGAGGCGAGATCGGTGGTCCAGGCGGTCGCCGCATCGGGGGAAACCACCAGCATGTGGCTGCCCTGCTTCCCGGTCGCAAAGCTGAGCGAGGTTTCATTGTCCGGCGTGGTCGGCGAAAGGATCACGTGAACCGCCTGCTGTCCCTCCGCAGTTGCATAGATCTGTCCGTTGGGATGCCAGACAATGCCGTGGGGCCGGGCATTGGGCCCGAGATCATGGCTGGCGATGCGGGCGAGATCGCTCGTGCGGAACACGTCAACGCTCGTTCCGCCATAACAGGCGAGCGCGACATGCCGCCCGTCGGGCGAAGTCGCGAGTTCGTGCGGGTTGGTGCAGCTTTCGCGCCGGAGCACCTCGGTCCCGCTCGCAAGGTCGATCTTCGACAGCGTGTTGCCGTGCTTGTTGGCAACCAGCAGCGCACCGGTCGCATCCGGGGACGCGACCGGGTCGACTGCTTCAGGTTCCTGCGCGGCAGCGCACGCCGCGAGGACCGGCAGGAAGGTGAGGAAGGCTGCGCCGAGCCTCACCAGCCTGCCTTCTGGCCCTTGTTCTGCTTTTCGAGCCACTTCATCAACGGGGCGAAATATTCGACCATCGCCTTGCCGCTCATCTTGCGTTCGCCGGTAAAGGCCTCGAGCGCATCGGGCCACGGCTTGGACGCACCCATTTCGAGCATCGCGTTGAGGTTCTTGCCGACCTCTTTGTTCCCGTAGAACGAGCAGCGGTGCAGCGGGCCTTTCCAGCCGGCCTGGTCGCAGGCCGCCTTAAAGAACTGGAACTGCAGCAACCGCGCGAGGAAGTAGCGGGTGTAGCTGACATTGCCGGGGATGTGATATTTCGCACCCGGGTCAAAAGCGTCAGCCGGGCGCGTTACCGGCGGGGTGATGCCCTGGTAATCCTTGCGCAGATCGGTCCACGCCTTGTTATAATCGGCAGGTGCCACGCTGCCATCGAACAGGCTCCAGCGATAGCGATCGACGAGCAGGCCGAAGGGCAGGAAGGCGACCTTGTCCATCGCCTGACGCAGCAGCAGGCCGATATCCTTGTCGGCGCTGGGAACCTCGCTTTCGTCGAGCATCCCGATCTGGACGAGATATTCGGGCGTGATCGACAGCGCGATCATGTCGCCGATCGCTTCGTGGAAGCCGTCATTGGCGCCGGTCAGGTGCAGGAAATCCTGCTGGTTGTAGGCGCGCTGGTAATAATTGTGCCCCAGCTCGTGGTGGATGGTGATGAAGTCATCGGCGTTTGGCTTGATGCACATCTTGATCCGCAGATCATCGACATTGTCGAGGTTCCACGCGCTCGCATGGCACACCACTTCGCGATCCGCCGGCTTGGTAAACTGGCTTCGTTCCCAGAAGGTTGCGGGCAGAGGCTCGAAACCGAGTGAGGAGAAGAAGTCCTCGCCCACCTTGGTCATCTCGACCGCGTCGAGGTCCTTTTTCTGGATCAGGTCAGTAAGGTCATAACCGATGTCGCCGGCACCCGCAGGAGCGACCAGCGGGTAGATATTGCCCCATTCCTGCGCCCACATATTGCCGAGCAGATCGGCACGGATCGGGCCGCTGGCGGGTTGCACCTGGTCGCCGTATTTCTCGTTCAGCTTTCGGCGCACATAGGTATGAAGCGCGACGTAGAGCGGCTTCACTTCCTGCCACATCCGCTCGGTCTCGGCAGCGAACTGTTCGGGCGTCATGTCATAGCCCGAACGCCACATCGTGCCAAGATTGTCGAAGCCGAGCTCCTTCGCGCCATCATTGGCGATAGAGATCATGCGGATGTAATCGTCGCGCATCGGCGCGCCGACATTGTCGTGCCAGCTCGCCCACATTTCGGCCAGTTCGGCTGGGGTGCGTTCGAGATTGCCCATCTCGGCCTCGATATCCGAGCCGTTGATCGGCTTGCCGTTGAGCGTGCCCTTGCCCTTGCCGTAATCCGACCCGAGCTTGGTGGCGATCGCGTTCATCTCCTCGGCCGCACCGTCGCGCACCGGTGCGGGCATCGAGATCCCGCTGCGAAGCATGTCGAGCTTGCGCGCGACTTCGGGGTCGAGCCCTGCGACCGAGGCGTATTTGGCCGCTTCGTTGGCGTAACCGACGCTCTTGAGAGTCGATTCAGCGCCGAACTGCGCGGCGAGCGTATCGGTGTCGTGGTTGATGTAGGTCGAATTGACCCACGACACGTGGGCGAAAGTCTTCGAAAACTCTGCCAGGTCTGCCTCGACCGCGGCGACGAATTGGGCTGCGCCTTCGGGTGTGAGCGAGTATTTCGCGCCGGTTTCGGTATCGGCGTGGGTGTGCGAATGCGTGTGCGTGTGGGTCTGGTCCTGCGCCAGCGCAGGAGCGGCCGCGAGCGAGATGGCGAGCGCCGCGACCGAGGTCGTGAACGCGGAATGTGCAAGTCTCATGGGTAGGCAATCCTCTTGGAACTGTTTTTGTGCGTTTTGAATGGCTGACTGATTGAACCTGTAGACCGGCTTAATCAAGCGTCAGGCGCGGAAAACCGTCTGATCAGCAGACCGGCGATCACTCCGACAAACGTGACCACGAAGGCCGCGACCTTGGCCTGCTGGACGCTAGCGGCGGTCTGCGCCATTGCGTCCGATCCGCGTTCACGCACCAACTGGATGACCTGCAGAACAGTCTCGACGTAATCGGTGAGCAGGAACACAGCCGCGCCCGCCGCAACGAAGGCGCCGAGCCATTGCAGCCGCTTGCGCCCCATCGCCATGAAGCTGCGCCCGGCGATCCAGCTGCCCCAGCCATAGACGCCGATAAAGACGAGATCGGCGAGCATAGCCACAATCGCCAGCCAGCGCACGCCGTCGGCGCGCCACGCGGCCTGTATCTCATCGACCCTTTCGGCGGTCCCGGCGAGCTGGTGCTCGACAATCCCATAGGCACTCGACTGCTGCAGCCCCATGCCGAGCGCTACCACCAGCGCGAACAGGCCGAGCCCGATCAACCACCAGCGCAGGACGGGAGCCTCGTTCATGATGCTTCCTCCAGAAAGCGCACGATCGCCTCGCCCATTTCGGGCTTGGTCGCACTGTCGAGATGGGTGCCGGGCACTTCCTCGTATCGCGCATCGGGAAGCATGGCGGCAAGTTCCGAAGCCGAACCGTTGTCATCGTCGTTCTCGCCGCTGACCACCAGAGTTGGCATGGTGATATTGGCGAGCTCGGCAAGGTCGAAATCGCCCATCGCATCGAGCAACAGCCGCGCCTGCGGGCGGGGGACCCCTTGCGACTTGAGGAATTGCCGGGCGAAATAGGCCGGGTCCTTGCGGTCGATCGTGTCGAATTCGTCGATCACACGCTTGAAGAAATCGGCGCGCCGTTCCCATTCGGCAAGACCCGATACGCCCATCCCGCAAGCGACGAGGCGACGCGGGGCAAGAATGCCTTGCGCACAGGCGTGAAGCGCAGTGCGCGCGCCGAGCGAGAACCCTGCGAGATCGTATTCGCCTGGCCCCAGCCCGAGATGGTCGATCAGCGCCTCCACATCGCGAACCAGAACCCCGGGCGGATAGGCGTCCACGCCGACCGGCGCCTCGCTCTGACCGTGGAC
>JBFHIF010000056.1:0-7260 GCA_041596595.1 Erythrobacter sp.
ACATGATGTCCGGGCGATGGTTCCGGATCGCGCCCGAGGACAGCTCGTAGCCGTTGCACACGATGTCGTATTGCCACGCCTTGATCTCGAGCGGGTCCTGGTTCTCCAGCGCTTCCATCTCGCCTTGCGGCATCGAGAAGGGATTGTGACTGAAATCGATCTTTTTCAGTTCCTCGTCATATTCGAACATCGGGAAATCGACGATCCAGCAGAACTTGAAGCAATCCTGCTCGATCAGGCCAAGCTGCTCGCCCACTTGGGTCCGGGCAGCTCCGGCGAGCTTGGCGGCGTCCTTTTCCTTGCCCGCGGCAAAGAACAGGCCGTCATCGGGGCCAAGCCCGAGTTCGTCATAAAGCTCCTGCATCCGCTCGGTGCCGTGATTCTTCGCGATCGGTCCGCCGAACTCGCCGCCCTTGCGGGTGACATAGCCGAGGCCAGCAAACCCTTCGGACCGCGCCCAGTTGTTCATGTCGTCGAAGAACTTGCGGCTCTTTTCGTTGGTGCCCGGCGCGGGGATCACGCGGACCACCCCGCCCGAGCCGACGATCTTCTCGAACAGGCCGAAACCCGATTGTTCGAAATGGCCGGTCACGTCGCTGATGATCAGCGGGTTGCGCAGATCGGGCTTGTCGGTGCCGTATTTGAGCATCGCCTCGGCATAGGGGATGCGCGGAAATTCGCCGCTCGCGGTCACGGTCTTGCCGTTCGCGAACTCGGCGAACACGCCCGCCAGCACCGGCTCCAATGCCTGGAACACGTCTTCTTGCGTGACGAAGCTCATCTCGAAGTCGAGCTGGTAGAACTCGAGGCTACGGTCAGCGCGCAGGTCCTCGTCGCGGAAACACGGCGCAATCTGGAAATACCTGTCGAAGCCCGACACCATCAGCATCTGCTTGAACATCTGCGGCGCCTGCGGGAGCGCGTAGAACTTGCCCGGATGCATCCGGCTGGGCACGAGGAAGTCGCGCGCGCCCTCGGGACTCGATGCAGTGAGGATCGGGGTCTGGAACTCGGTGAAGCCCTGGTCGATCATGCGCTGGCGCAGCGAGGTGATGACCTTGCTGCGGAGCATGATGTTGCGGTGCATGGTTTCGCGCCGCAAATCGAGGAAGCGATATTTGAGCCGGATTTCTTCGGGATATTCCTGCTCGCCTGCCACCGGCATCGGCAGCTCTTCCGCCGCGCTCTGGACCGTGATCGAGCGCGCGAACACCTCGATCTCCCCGGTCGGCAGATCCTTGTTCACCGTGGCCGGGGTGCGTGCCTTGACCTCGCCGTCGATCGTAACCACCGATTCGGCGCGGAGCCGTTCGAGCACCGGCAGAGCGGGCGAATCCTCGTCCGCCACGATCTGGGTGATGCCGTAATGGTCGCGCAAATCGACGAACAGGACCCCGCCATGATCGCGCTTGCGGTGGACCCAGCCCGAAAGACGGACGGTTTCTCCGGTGTTTTTGGCCGAAAGCTCAACACAGGTGTGGGTACGATAGGCGTGCATCTAATTTCTTGTCCTGTTTGGGTGTATGGCGCTAGGGCGCGCGCCAGCGAGTCCGGTGCATTCGCGGTCGGCAACTACGCGTGAAGCCATGCGCGCGCTAACAGGGGAAGCATGTCGCTTTGTCAAGGGCGGCAGGACGATGGGACGTAAACCCGATGGGCGGCACTCCGCCCGAATGAACAAGAAGACATAATGAAAATCCACGATCTGATCACCACCACCGAAGCCCTCGAAGACCTTTGCGAGCGGCTCGCCAAGTCCGACTTTGTCGCGGTGGACACCGAATTCATGCGCGAGAACACCTATTGGCCCGAACTGTGCCTGGTGCAGATCGCCAATACCGAGGAAGCCGCAGCGATCGATCCGCTCGCCAGCGGGATCGATCTCAAACCGCTGCTCGATCTGATGTGCGACAACGAGGACGTGCTCAAGGTCTTCCACGCCGGCGGGCAGGATGTCGAGATTATCGTCAACCTGACCGGCAAGACCCCGCATCCGGTGTTCGACACCCAGATCGCGATGATGGCGATCAGCCAGTCCGAACAGATCGGCTATGCCAACCTCGTCGACGCCTGGCTCGGCATCCAGATCGACAAGGGCGCGCGCTTCACCGACTGGAGCCGGCGACCGCTGACCGATCGCCAGATCGAATATGCGATCGGCGACGTCACTCACCTGTCCGAGATCTTCCCGATGATCTTGAAGCGGTTGATCAAGACCGGGCGCGGCGGGTGGCTCGACGCGGAAATGGAAAAGCTGGCCGATGCGAGCAATTACATCGTCAATCCCGAGGCCGCGTGGAAGCGCATTCGCTCGCCCGGACGCAACGCCCAGGTGCTCGGGCGTCTGAAAGCGCTCGCTGCGTGGCGCGAGGGCGAGGCGCAGCACAAGAACATTCCGCGCGGGCGGATCATGCGCGACGAAACGCTCGCCGACATCGCCTCGCACCCCCCCAAGACCCAGAAGGATCTCGCCAAGGTGCGCGGGCTTTCGGCAGCCTGGAAGGATAACGATATCGGCAAGCGGCTCATGCGCGTGATCGAGGAGGCCGAACCGCTGTCGAAGGACGAGATGCCGCCCAAGATGAAACGCGGCGCACCGCTCGGCAAGGAAGGCGCGCTGGTCGCAGACCTGCTCAAGCTGCTGCTCAAGATCCGCGCACGCGAGATCGACGTCGCGGCGCGGCTCCTGACCCGCTCGGACGAGATGGAGGCGCTGGCCGCCGGGGTGCGCGAGCTCCCGGTGCTCGAGGGCTGGCGCTACGAGGTGTTCGGCAAGGATGCGCTCGAACTGGTCGAGGGTCGGCTCGCCTTCGCGGTCAAGGACGGCAAGCTCAAGATGACGCATATCGACGACATGCAGGCGAGCATGGAAGACACGCAGGCGGCAGAGTAGCTTGAGCACCTACCTTCCCACGATCAAGCAGCTGCAATATCTCGTTGCGCTGCACGAACACGGTCATTTCGGTCGCGCCGCCGACGCAAGCTTCGTGTCGCAATCGACGCTTTCGGCGGGCATCCGCGAACTCGAATCGCTGCTTGGCGTGACCCTGGTCGAACGCTCGCGCCGGGTCGTGCGCTTTACCGCGCTGGGCGAGCAGGTGGTCGAGAAAGCCAACCGGCTGCTGCGCGAGGCGGAGGAATTGTCGGACCTCGTCCAGGCGGCGGGCAAGCCCCTGTCGGGCAAGCTCAGGATGAGCGTGATCCCCACCATCGCCCCGTTCATGCTGCCGCGCATTCTCCCGCGGCTGAGGAGGGAACGCCCCGACCTCCAGCTGATGCTGCGCGAGGAGACCAGCCAGGACGCGATCGAATCGCTCCAGCACGGACGGGTCGATTGCGTGCTGCTGGCCTTGCCGTTCGACACCGGCGACGTGGAAACCGCGCATATCGCCGACGATCGGCTGTTCGTCGCCTTTCCCAAGGGCGACCCGCGCGACCCGCCCGACGAAGTTCCGCCCGACATGATCGACCAGGGGCGGTTGCTGCTGCTAGAGGACGGTCACTGCCTGCGCGACCACGCGCTCGCTGCGTGCAACCGATCCGAACTGCGCGCCAGCGCCAGCATGATCGGCACCAGCCTGCACACGCTGGTGCAGATGGTAAACAACGATCTCGGCCTGACCATGCTGCCCGAAATGGCGCTCGATGCCGGGATCCTCAACGGCACGACCGTCGTCGCACGCCCCGTGGGCAACGCCGCCGCAACCCGCGAGATCGTGCTCGCCTGGCGCAAGAATTCGCCCCGACAGGACGACTTCCTGCTGCTCGCCGAGGAATTGAAAGCGGGTTAGACGCGCCTGCGCCTCAATCCATGTGCTTGAGGCCGACCCTGAGATAATCCCAGCCGGTCACGCAGGTCAGCACCGCCGCGGCCCACAGGCTGGCGAGGCCAACGACGTGAATCCAGCTTTCAAGCACGGTGCGGCAATGATCCCCGACCGTCTGGCACGGCGGACCGTGAACCGCGCCGCCCAGGATCAGCGCGCCCAGCGCGACCAGCTGAAACGTGGTCTTCCATTTCGCCAGCCGCGAGACGGGGATCGAGACCTGCAGCCCGCCGAGGAATTCGCGCAGGCCCGAGACCGCGATTTCGCGGATGAGGATGACGAGGCCCGCGATCACGTGGAAATCGCCCACCACCGGTCCGCGCATATAGCCTTGCGCGGTCAGGATCAGGATCACGGTGGCGACCATGATCTTATCGGCGATTGGATCGAGGAAAATGCCGAGCCTGGACACGGCGCCTTGCGCGCGGGCGAGATAGCCGTCGAAGAAATCGGTGATCCCGATCAGGCAGTAGAGCGCGAAACCGGCAGCGTAACCGAACCGCCATTCGGGCCACCACAGGAAAAAGGCCAGCAATGGCAGCGCGAATATCCGCGACAGGGTCAGAAGGTTGGGCAGCGTCAGCATGGTCCTGGCCCGGTCTAGCGCGAGAGGGCGCCTTGCAAAAGATCACCGCGATGCGTTGTGAACGGTTAGAGTGATCGCCCTTGTGCGCTCCCCTCCACCCGCTATGGCTGGATGCGGAGAGAGAGCCCCGGCCAGATACTGAATGACACCTTCGATCCGCCTCTTGCGCCGCCGGCGCTTCGCGCCGCTGATGGCGACGCAGTTCTTCAACGCCTTCAACGACAATCTCTACAAGAACGCGCTGGTGCTGTTCGTGGTCTATGCCGTCTATAACGACGCGCGCCAGGAATCGCTGTTCAGCGCGCTCGCGACGGGCATCTTCATCTTTCCCTTCGTCGCGCTCTCGGCGCTTGCGGGGCAACTCGCCGATACGCGCGACAAGGCCAAGATCATCCGGATCGTGAAATTGTGCGAGATCGGGTGGGCCTCGCTGGGCGCGTTTGGGCTGTTCATGGCATGGCAGGGGATCGCGGTGAACGAGGTCGCGATACCGCTCCTGCTGTTCGTGGTCTTTCTCGCCGCCGCCCAGTCGACTTTCCTGGGTCCGATCAAATACGCGATCCTGCCCCAGCACCTGCACAAGGACGAGGTCCTGCCGGGCACGGGGCTGGTCGAAGCGGGGACCTATATCGCGATCCTCACCGGGACGATCCTCGCCGGATTCCTGCCGATCGAGGTTTCGACCGTACTGATCGTGCTCACCGCGATCGTCGGGTACCTTGTCAGTCGCCACGTGCCCGACGCCCCGCCGCAGAGCGATTACGAGATGCATTTCCCGCTGCTCGAACCCTATGCGGCCAAACCGCGCAACCGGATGTTCAAATGGCTCGGCTACGTCCCGGTCGCGATCGCCGACCAGGCGGTGATGAGCTGGCGGCTCATCAAGGATACGATGCACCAGCGCGAAATCTACTTCGCGATCCTCGCGATCAGCTTCTTCTGGACCATCGGAGCGGTGCTGTTCATCCAGTTTCCCCCGCTGGCCAAGAACCAGCTCATGGCGAGCCGCGAGGTCGCGAGCATATTCCTCGTCATTTTCTCGGTCGGAATCGCGATCGGATCGGTCGGGGTCAATTCGCTGCTCAAGGGCGAGGTTTCGGCGCGCTATTCCCCGGCATCGGTGCTGGTGATGGGATTGTTCGTGGTCGGGTTTTTCCTCGTCGCGAAGGCGTGGCCCGCCGACCCTGGCGGGCGGCTACTGGGCGCGGGCGAATTCATGCTCCAGCCGCTTGCCTGGCCGCTGCTGGCAATGCTGCTTGGCATTTCGACTGCAGGCGGGTTCTTCGTCGTCCCGCTCTACGCCTTCCTCACCACGCGCTGCGCGCACGACGCCGCGAGCCGCACGATCGCGGCGAACAATATCGTCAATTCGCTGGCGATGGTGATCGGCTCGGTGGCGGCAATGGGGCTTACGCTCGTTGGCGTGCCGATCGCCGAACAGGTGCTGCTGTGCGCGGCCATGTGCCTCGTCGCGGCCTGGCTAGGGCGACTGCTGTTCAACGCGGAAAAGGATGCGCTGCTGCGCGCCAGCGAACCGTTCGGCTAGATCCGATGTGCCCCGCCACCGGCGGGTTAGAGGATGAACACGAAGATCGCTGCCGTCGCCGCGAGATAGGTGCTGGCGAAGCCGCGCACATCGGAGCTGGTGAACTGCCACAGATTGGGCACGCCTACCGGTTCGCGCCGAATATGGGGCGGAAGGCTCCGCCGGAACGGGTGCCTGCACGATTCATCAGTCAAAACCAGGCTTCTGCGCATCGAACCTCTCGCTTCATGTTCTTGACGGGAATGGCTCCCGTGAGGGCGTGTTACCGGCATTTAACGATTTATTAACCCCTCATTTCCCCGCTGCTTCTCCCCTGTCGCAGAGCGGGACACTATTGGCGCTTCGATAACCATGTGCGTTGCCCAGAAGCGGCGATTGCCAAGCCTCCCTCACCCCGGCTAAGCGCCGCGAGGGACGCCCATCGGCGCGTATTTTGAGAGGAGACGAGGGACATGGGCGAAACCGCCAGGACAGCCGCCGAATTGCTGGTCGATTGCCTCGCCGAACAGGGCACGCGGCGGATCTTTACCGTCCCCGGCGAAAGCTTCCTCGCGGTGCTCGATGCGCTGCACGATCGCACCCATATCGAAACCGTGACCTGTCGCCAGGAAGGCGGCGCGGGCTTCATGGCCTGCGCCGACGGGGCGATGAGCGCAGCCGAAACGCTGCACCCCGGCATCGCCTTCGTCACGCGCGGTCCGGGCGCGACCAATGCCAGTATCGCGGTCCACGTCGCGCACCAGGATTCGCAGCCGATGATCCTGTTCATCGGCGACGTCGATCGCGGAATGCGCGATCGCGAAGGATTCCAGGAAATCAATTTCGAGGCGTTCTTCGGCCCGATCTGCAAATGGGCCGCGCGGATCGACGATCCCGCGCGCATTCCCGAATATATCGCTCGCGCCTACGCGACCGCGATCAGCGGGAGGCCTGGCCCGGTGGTTCTCGCATTGCCCGAAGACATGCTGTGCGAAACCGTGCCTGCCGCGCTCGCGCCCCGCCCCCAGGTCGTGCGGCCCGCACAGGCTGCCTGTCCCGATGCGATGCAGACCCTGTTCGGGCTGATCGCAGATGCGGCCAGCCCGATCGCCATTATCGGCGGCGCAGGATGGAACGCCAAGGCGCGCGATTGTTTCTCGCAATGGGCTGAAAGCATCGGCCTTCCGGTGGCGACCGCGTTCCGGCGGCAGGACGCGATCCCGCCCTCCTCCCCGGTCTATGCCGGGAACCTTGGCTACGGGCCGAACCCCAAGCTGGTCGAACGCGTGCGCGATGCCGACCTGATCCTCGCGGTCGGCGCG
>JBFHIF010000057.1:0-7249 GCA_041596595.1 Erythrobacter sp.
GAACGCGAATGTCTTCGGACATGGCGAGAAGGAACTTGCGCAGGTTTTCCGCCGCGCGCTCGTCCTCGGGCATCGCCTCGATCTTGGAAAGCTTTGTCACACCGTCGACCAGCCGGGCGACTTCGGGACCGAACATCTCCTCGATTTCTTCGATCGTCGCGAGCGTGTCTTCGACCGTGTCGTGCAAGAGCGCGGTGATGATCGTCTGCTCGTCGAGCTGGAGGTCGGTCATCAGGCCCGCGACTTCGATCGGGTGACTGAAATAAGGATCGCCGCTGGCGCGTTTCTGGCTGCCGTGCTTCTGGACCGTGTAGACATAGGCCCGGTTGAGCGCCGCCTCGTCGGCGTCGGGATCGTAGGTTTTGACCTTTTCAACGAGTTCGTACTGGCGCAGCATTGACGCGAATATGTGGCCGCGCTGCAGAAGGGGCAAGCGGGAAGTGCTGCGCGCTCATGCATTCGTCTGCGCGGCGGTGGCATGCAGCCCGCCCCGTGCTAACACGATGGCACCAAACGGAGAGACAATGATGCAACGTGCCCTTCCCAAGCTGGCTATCCTCGCAGCCGCCCTGCTGACCCCGTCCTGCGCGGCAGCGGGGCATCATCCAGTGACGGCAAGCGCCGAGGCAAGAAAGCTGGTCTTTGCGGAGGAATTCGATTCCGGAAGTCTCGACCGCACCAAGTGGAACGTGATCGGCATGGATTTCTGGGTGAACAACGAACAGCAGGCCTATCTCGACAGCCCCGACACGATCCAGTTCGCCGACGATATCGAGGGCGCTGAGGGCGGCGCGCTGGTGCTGCGCCCGGTCTACCGTCCCGGTGTCGATACCCACAAGGACCGCAAGGCCGATTTCATCTCGGGCCGGATCAATTCGCGCGACAAGGCCGAATTCACCTATGGCCGGGTCGAGGCGCGCATCAGGATGCCCGATGCCGAAGGCGTGTGGCCGGCTTTCTGGATGCTCGGGAACGGGCGCTGGCCCGACACGGGCGAGATCGACATCATGGAATATGTCGGCGAAACCGACTGGACCGGGGTGGCGCTCCACGGCCCGGGCTATTCGGGCGAAACCCCGATCGTGAACAAGTATTTCTTCCCCGAGGGCACCGATGCGACCGACTGGCACGTCTACGCGATCGAGTGGACGAAGGACGCGATCCTGTTCGAGGTCGACGGACGTCTCACCTACCGCGTCACCCGGCCGATGGTCGAGAATTACGGCGAATGGCGGTTCGACACGCCCAAGTTCCTGATCCTCAACTTCGCGCTAGGCGGAGCCTATCCGTTCAAGACCAGCCGGATCGAAAAGCCCTATAACGGCTTGCCGCAATCGACTGTCGACCAGATCAAGGCTGGCGATGTCGCGATGTATGTCGATTGGGTGCGAGTGTACGGACCTCTGGCGAATGAAAACTGATCAGGCCCACGTCGCACGCGGCGGCAGGCTCATCAGGATCGCGTCGACATTGCCGCCGGTCTTGAGGCCGAATAGCGTACCGCGGTCGTAGACCAGATTGAACTCGGCGTAACGGCCGCGATAATCAAGCTGGCGCGCCTCGTCCTGCGCGGTGAATTCACTGTTCATCCGCTTGCGGACGAGCGCGGGAAACACATCGAGAAAGGCGCGGCCGACATCCTGGGTAAAGGCGAAATGCCGATCCCATGATGGGTCATCGTCACATTCGAGGTGATCGTAGAAGATCCCCCCGACGCCGCGGTGCACGTCGCGGTGTGGAAGATAGAAATACTCGTCCGCCCACTTCTTGAAGCGATCGTAATAGGTCGGGTTGTGAGCGGCACAGGCCGCGCGCATCGCCGCGTGGAATGCCTCGGTATCTTCTTCATAGGGGATCGGCGGGTTGAGGTCGGCCCCGCCTCCGAACCATACCTTGCTCGTCGTCAGGAACCGCGTGTTCATGTGGACCGCGGGGACGTGAGGGTTCGCCATGTGCGCGACGAGACTGATGCCGGTGGCGGTGAAGCCGGGACTGTCAGCATCGGCGCCGTTGATCGAACTGGCAAATTCGCGGCTGAAACTGCCGCGCACGGTCGAGACATTGACCCCGACCTTCTCGAACACCTTGCCCTTCATCACGCCGCGCACGCCCCCGCCGGGATCGGGATTTCCCTCTTCCTCGCGGCTCCAGGGGGTGTATTCGAAAGCGGCGTCCGACCCCGCCTCGCACTCGATCGCCTCGAATGCCGCGCAGATGTCGTCGCGCAGGTTCTCGAACCAGTTTCGCGCTTGCTCGGTGTGCCGGGTCCAATCCATGCCTGCCCCCTTGCCAAAGCGCTCGCCGCGGGGCAAGTGGGTCGCATGGTTCCCGTTTCGTTCGCCCCGCTTCCCTTCGCCGGGGAAGAACTTGTCCTGATGAAATGCAACGCGCTCTACTGGCCGCGCGAGCGCGCGCTGCTGGTAGCCGACCTGCATCTGGAAAAGGGCAGCTGGTATGCCGAGCGCGGACAGATGCTGCCGCCCTATGACAGCCGCGAGACGCTCGAGAGGATAGCCGACGCGATCAAGGCGACCGGGGCGCGTCGGGTGATCACGCTGGGCGACAATTTCCATGATGATGCGGGCACGCAAAGGCTCGACGATTACGCCAAGGGGATGCTCGAATCGCTCACCCGCGCTCTCGACTGGGTGTGGATCACCGGCAATCACGACGAGCGGATGCCCAGATCGTTTGGCGCACAAGTGGTCGAGGAGATGGAACTGGGCGGCATAGTCCTGCGACACATTGCCCGTCGCGGCGAAACCCGGCCCGAACTTTCGGGCCATTTCCATCCCAAGCTGCGCGTCACCGTGCGCGAGCGGCGGATCGCGCGTCCGTGCGCCGTGGTGGGGCGCGCGGAAGGCCGCGGCGATCGCATGATCCTGCCCGCTTTCGGAGCCTATACCGGAGGCATGGATGCCGGCTCGCCCGCCATTCTCACGGCGCTTGGCCCGGCAGACGCGATCGACGCTGTGCTGCCCGCCAGCGGTCGGCTTGCGCGCTTCCCGTTATGGCGCGAGGCAGCCTGATCGCACGCCCGGCGCCTGCTTTGCGCTAGGCGCAAGACTCCGCTGGAATTCACGCCGATTTGCGCTTACATAATGCGCTCGACATTCGGCATTCACGAAGGAGATTACACATAGCCCGTCCACCTAGGCGTTCGATGGCCCCGCCTGTCAAAAGCGGCCCTCGTTATGATCAGTTTATCCAGGTACCCAAGGTCCGCGTCATCGACGATGAAGGCGAAAACCTGGGCGTGATGTTCACCCGCGAAGCGATGGAGCAGGCGCAGGAGAAGGGACTCAACCTCGTCGAGGTGTCCCCCAATGCGGACCCGCCGGTGTGCAAGTTCCTCGATGTCGGCAAATATCGCTACGAAGCGCAGAAAAAGGCTAATGCCGCGCGCAAGACGCAGAAGACGCAGGACATCAAGGAAGTGAAGATGCGTCCCAACATCGACACGCACGATTACGACGTGAAGATGCGGAACGTGAACAAGTTCATCGATAATGGTGACAAGGTAAAGGTGACGCTGCGGTTTCGCGGACGCGAAATGGCGCACCAGCATCTCGGCATGGACCTGCTCAAGCGCGTCCAGGAAGATGTCGAAGACATCGCCAAGGTCGAGGCATTTCCGCGGCTCGAAGGCCGCCAGATGCTGATGGTGCTCGCACCCAAGTAACTTGCTGCATGGCCCGCGGCGTATTTGCGACGCGGGCCCTGTCTGCAATCGACCAAGAGCGAACTGCGCCCGACAATCGGCAACAGGCCTCGATGTGATCGCGTTACAGTGCTTTGCACGAGGCGCGGACCGACCATGGCCTTGCCCCCTGGGCCTAACCCTCGACGGGTCGGCCCGCGTCTCGGCAGCGACGCTTTCTACGATGATGTCAGCAAGGATCGTGAACCCATGCCCCGTATTCTGGCTCCGTTCCGCTTTGCGGCCATCGCCACGATCGCGCTGGGCCTGATCGCTGCGCCTGCTCATGCCGGCAGCGATACGGCGACTGGCGCGCAGCCCTTTGCCACCTTCGTCCCCGCACCCGATGGCAAACCGCATCGGATCGATTATTCGATCTGGAGCTATGCTCTGTCGCAACTCGTGATCTCGATGGGACCGTCGATCCGCAAGAAGCCTGTGGAGCCCGATACGACGATCGGCACCCGGATGCAGATGGGCCACAATTCGCTATACCGGCTCGAAGGATCGATGGTCGCATTCAGTTTCATGGACGAAGCTGTAATCGACAGTTTCGCTGAATATCGCCGCGAACTCGAAGGGCTGGCGGACACTCTCGACATTCAGAGCCTGCCGCGCAACGAACAGCTCGCCTACTGGCTCAACCTTCACAATGTCGCGATGGTGGAGCAGGTCGCGAAAGCCTGGCCGATACGCCAGCCGCACGAGATCGAAATCGACGGCACCCCACTCAACGAGGCGCGGTTTATCAGGGTTGAAGGGGTTGCGCTGTCACCGCGTGATATCCGCGAACGGATCGTCTTTGCCAACTGGCGCGATCCGCGGGTCATCTACGGCTTCTGGCGGGGCGAGATCGGCGGTCCTGCCATGCAGCGCGTGGCGTTTGACGGGCGCAATGTCGGTGATCAGCTCGAACGTGCTGCTCGCGAATTCGTGAATTCCATGCGCGGAACCGAGAAACGCGGCGGCACGCTCCATGTGTCCGCCCTCTATTCGGAAGCTGCGCCCTATTATTTTCCCGATTTCGATGTCGGGCTGCGCGCGCATCTGGCCCAGTATGCGAGTTCTGAAACGCAAGAAATGATCGCGCAAACCGATCATATCGATGCAAGCTTGGCCGAGCGCGACATCGCCGACCTGGCCGGCGGGGCACGCACGAACTCGTTTTTCGCGAGCGGTCGCGTCGGGCGCGGGATCACCCAACTTCTCGCCGCACGCGCTGCCAAGTTCGAGTATATCGAGCGCAAGGGGCTGCGCAGCGGCACCGTCACCTTCTCCAATATCGATCTTCCCGGAGATCCTGCTGGCAAGGGCGAAGTGGAGTGAGCACGCGCGCCTGATGGCATAGCGTGCTGCCGTTTCCTACTCACTCCACCTGACGGAACCGTCCCGGCCGGATCGAGAGAACGCTCGTCAATTTTCCCCGGGCACGGGAAGCTGGACAGCACGACTGTGTCGAGCGAGTATGCGCGCGATCGACAAGAGGGGCAATCGACGCATGACCGCACGCCGGATCGCGCTTTTCGCGGGGCCGCTGGCTTTCGCGCTGACATTTGTGCTGGCACCGCCTGTGGGGATGGAGCCAGCGGCCTGGCTGGTCGCCGGGCTGGTGGTGTGGATGGCGGCGTGGTGGATGACCGAGGCGGTGCCGCTTACCGCGACCGCGCTGCTTCCTTTCATCTGGTTGCCGCTCGGTGATGTCATGGGCGCACGCGAAGCGGCCAGCGCCTATTATGCCCCGATCCTGTTCCTGCTGCTCGGCGGTGCGTTCATCGCGCTCGCGATCGAACGGACGGGTCTGCACCGCAGGTTGAGCCTCGCGATACTCAATGCGATCGGCACGGATGGCGGCGAGTTTCGATTGTTGTTCGCCTTCATGGTTTCAGCCGCGCTGCTGTCCAACCTGATCTCGAACACATCGACCGCGCTGATCATGATGCCGATGGCGCTCGCAGTTCTGGCAGGAGGAACCCAGGCTACGCCTATTTCGGGTGACGAAGAGCCGCAGACCGAGGGGCTGCACGGGGCGCTGCCGATGGCAATCGCCTTTGCCGCGACGATCGGTGGACTTGGCACTATCGTCGGTTCCCCCACCAACGGGATCGCGGTTGCTCTGCTCGACGACATGATCGGGCTCGAGATCACCTTTGCCCGGTGGATGGCCTTTGGTCTGCCCGTGGTGGCGGTAGGCGTGCCGCTCGCTGCCATTGTCATCGCTCGCGTGCAGAAGATCGCGTCGCACCCTTTCGATGTCGCGGCAGCGCGCGCGGCGATCGACGATCACGCGCCGTGGTCGCCGGCCGAAAAGCGGCTTGTGCCGGTGATCGCGGTGACCTTCCTCGCCTGGATGACCCAGCGCTGGGTTTCGCCCTTCTTGCCCGAGGACAGCTGGACCGACGGCACCATCGCGGTGATCGCGAGCATGGCGCTGTTCCTGCTGCCCGACGGGACCGGGAGGCCGCTGCTCAAGTGGAACGAAGCCGACCGCGCGCCCTGGGGCGTAATCCTTATGTTCGGCGGCGGGCTTGCGCTTGCGGCGGGGATGCAGGCATCGGGGCTCGCTGCATGGCTCGGCAGCGCGCTGTTGCCGCTCGAAGCGGTGCCGCTCGTCCTGATGGCTCTCGCGATCGTCGCAATGGTGGTCCTGATCACCGAGTTCGCGAGCAATGTCGCGACCGCCAGTGCGATCATTCCCGTGATCGCCAGCCTCGCGGCAGCCCTGGGACTTGGCGAATCCGCAATCCTGATCGCGATGCCCGCCGCTCTCGCGGCAAGCTGGGGCTTCATCCTCCCCGCCGGAACCGGACCCAACGCAATCGCATGGAGCACCGGACGTCTCAGGATCGAACGACTGGTGCGCGCAGGACTGGTGCTCGACCTCGTCGGGATCGGAGTGATCGTCGCAATGGTCTGGGCGGTCGCGAGCCTCGGCTGAATCGGCTCGCACATTTGCTGGATAAGGTTGCACCTGAAACCAACCCGCGATAATCAGCGCGCGTGACGCTCCGCGCATGGCGGGGGAGATGCGCTCCTGCGGAGGTTAGGAGCGGGTGCCCCTGCCCCGACGTCGCTCCGCAAGACACTCGCTCCTGCCTTCCTGGGAGCACCTGAGATTAGGAAGGATACGCGCATGACCGATGCGATCGACGCCACCGAGAACCCCACCCCACGCCGCAATCCCAAGCCCGAAAAGCGCACGATCGGCGGGCGCGAGCTCAAGCCCTCGACCCTGATGATGGGCCATGGCTTCGACCCGGTCCTGTCCGAAGGATCGCTCAAGCCGCCGATCTTCCTCACCAGCACGTTCGCCTTCCCCAGCGCAGCCGATGGCAAGCGCCATTTCGAAGGGATTACCGGACTTCGCGAAGGCGGAGCGGAAGGGCTCGTCTATTCGCGCTTCAATGGCCCCAACCAGGAAATCCTGGAAGATCGCCTGTCGGTCTGGGACGGAGCCGAGGACGCGCTGACCTTTTCAAGCGGCATGACCGCGATCTGCATCCTGATGATGGCCTACGTTTCGCAGGGTGACGTGATCGTTCATTCCGGTCC
>JBFHIF010000058.1:0-7008 GCA_041596595.1 Erythrobacter sp.
CTCGCGGCTTCCTCGGCCAGCAAGGCGCGCGCCGCAGCCCCGGCCTCGCGGCAGGCGGTCTCGTAGGCGGCCAGCGACGTGCCTGCGGCGGTGACGTTGAACCTCTCGCTCTCGGCAAAACGCCGCGCGAGAAAGGTATCGCTCGCATCGCTCAGCCCGCGCGCAAAGGGGTCCCACAAGGCGATCCATTTTTCCGCCAGAGGCACGTTGGCATAGGCACCCGAGACCGGTGCGGGCTCGACCGCGACCTGGCGCCAGTCGGCGCCCATTTCCTGCGCGACGATCTGCGGCAGTAGCGTGGTCACCCCCTGCCCCATCTCGAGCTGGGGAACCGCCACGGTCACCACCGAATCCTCGCCGATCTTGAGCCACGCATCGAACACGTGCTCTGCGCGCCCGGCGGTCAGCGGCGTCGGATAGGCGCGCGGAATCAGATGCCAGGCGAGCAGAAGCCCGCCCCCGGCGGCCGCGCCTGCGATCAGCGTGCGCCGAGTAAGCTCCATCGCTCTAGAAATCCTCGCCCGAAAGCCACGCCGCGATGCGCTGGGCGACCGCTTCAAAGGGCAGCGCGTCCTCGCCGCCGCTCGCTGCCGGAGGTTTGCCTGCATCGCCCGCGATCCGCGTCTCCATCGTCAGCGGGATGCGACCGAGAAACGGGATATCGAGCGAGGCGGCGAATTTCTCGACGCCGCCCCTGCCGAACGGATCGCTGATCTCGCCGCAATGCGGACAGGCATAGCCTGCCATGTTCTCGACCAGCCCGATAATCGGAACCTCGCCCTGTTCGAACAATTGCCCCGCGCGCGCCGCGTCGAGCAGCGCGAGATCCTGTGGGGTCGAGACCAGCACCGCCCCGTCGGGCTTGTGGTCCTGCATCATCGAAAGCTGAACGTCACCGGTCCCCGGCGGGAGGTCGATCAGCAGGATATCGGTGTCGCCCCAATCGGCCTCGATCAGCTGGTTCAGCGCCTTGCCCGCCATCGGGCCGCGCCAGGCCAGCGCGCGTCCGACCGGCGCGACATGACCCATCGATAGCACCTTGACCCCGTGGGGGCTGTCGATCGCGACCAGCTTTTCCCCGCGCGCTTCGGGCTTTTTGTCTTCGGTGGCGAGCAGGCGCGGCTGCGAGGGGCCGTAAATGTCGCCGTCGATCACGCCGACCTTGTGACCGGCCCGTGCCAGGGCGACCGCGACATTGGCGGTGAGGGTTGACTTGCCGACCCCGCCCTTGCCCGATCCGATCGCCACGATCCGCGCCCGCTTGCGGTCGGCGGTCAGAGCGACGCGCACGTCCTCGACGCCTTCGACCCCGCGCAGCGCGCCCTTATAGGCCGCTTCGAGCACTTCGCGCCGGTTCTGATCGAGATCGCCCGCTTCGGCGACGACGATCGCGCGCCCCCCGGCGAACCGCAGCGATTGCACGCGCGCGGCCAGATCCGGGGGCAATGCCGCCTTCAGCCGGGTTTCGATATTGTCGGATTTATCCTGCTCATTCATGGTGCCGAGCCTCTAACACCAAAATCGCGGTGCCAACCCCTGTTTTTCACAGCGCGTATACCTATAAGGGTAATCATGCAGATGTTTGATCGTTTGAAAGGGCGCCTTGGCCTTTCCGGGCAAGGGCTCGCAATGGCGGGTAGGAAAAATCCCTGGGGAAGTTCCGGCGACAAGGGCGGCGGCGGCGACACGCCATCGGGCGATGACGGCGCCGAAGGCGGCGGCAAGCCCGAAGGTCCGCGCAATCCTTGGCTGCCCGGCGGCGGTCAGGGCGCGGGCAAGCGCCGCTCGGCCAGCATCGAGGACATTTTCAAGAACCGCGGCCCCGAAGGCCCGCGCCGCGCTGGCGGCGGTGGCCCGGGTGGCCCGAGCTTCCGCTTTCCCGAGCGCCCCGGCGGCAAGAGCTGGGCTCCGGTGCTCATCGTGGCGATCATCGGGATCGGCCTGCTGCTCTCGAGCATGCACCTGGTCGATCCGCAGGAAAAGGCGGTGGTCAAGACGCTCGGCAAGTATAGCCGCACGCTCGATCCCGGTCTCAATTTCACCCTCCCCTTCCCGCTCGAGACGGTTGATATCGAAGACGTCGAGGGCGTGCGCGAGGTCGATATTCCAGGCCCGGGCGAACGCGCCAAGCTGATCCTCACCGGCGACCAGAACCTCGTCGACCTGTCCTATATCGTGCGCTGGAACATCCAGGATCTCGCCGATTTCAAGTTCCAGCTCGCCGAGCCGGTCGAGACGGTCAGCGAGGTCGCCGAAGCAGCGATGCGCGCATCTGTCGCGGAAAAGACGCTCGACGATACCTTTACCGGCCAGGGCCGCGCCGAGATCCAGCAGGCGGTGCGCGAACGGATGCAGCGGACGCTCGATGAATACCGCGCCGGGATCAAGGTGCTGGGTGTCGAAATCGCCAAGGCCGACCCGCCGAGCGACGTGGTCGAGGCCTTCCGCGACGTGTCGGTCGCCGAACAGAACGCCGACGCCGCCCGCAACCAGGCACAGGGCTATGCCCAGCAGACCATCGCCGGTGCCGAAGGCGAGGCCGAGGCGTTCGACAAGGTCTACGAACAATACCGGCTCGCCCCGCAGGTGACCCGCCAGCGGCTCTATTACGAAACGATGGAGCGCGTGCTCGCGCAAACCGACAAGACCGTGGTCGAGCCGAGCGGGGTCAATGCCTATCTCCCGCTGCCGGAGCTGAAGCGCCGCGCCAACCAAAGCGCGCCTCCGACCGCGCAGCCCTCCTCCAACCGGCAGGGGCAGTAAGACATGGAAAACATCTGGAACAGATATCGCTACCCCCTCATCGCGGTTGGCGTTTTCGTGATCGTCTTCCTGATGAGCGCCTTTGTGGTGAGCGAGGAAGAACAGGCCGTGGTGGTCCGCACCGGTGAACCGGTCCGCACCATCAACACGCCGGGCGGCAACGCCAAGGCCGGGCTCTATCTGCGCATTCCGCTGATCGAATCGGTCCGCAAGATCGAGAAGCGCGTGCTCGACCTCGAGATGACCGACGAGGAAGTGCTCTCGAACGACCAGCAGCGCCTACTGGTCAACGCCTATGCCCGGTTCCGCATCGTCGACCCGCAGCGCATGATCGAACGCGCCGGTTCGACCGACGGCGTTCGCAACGCGCTCGAACCGATCCTCAATTCGGCGCTCCGGCAGGAACTGGGCCGGCGCACCTTTGCCGCCATGCTCACCGCCGAGCGCGGAACCGCGCTGGCCAATGTCCGCAAGAACCTCGACCGCGAGGCGCGGCAATACGGCGCCGAGGTGATCGACGTGCAGATCAAGCGCACCGACTTGCCCGAGGGCGCGCCGTTGCAATCGGCGTTCCAGCGGATGGAATCGGATCGCGAGCGCGAGGCGCGCACAATCCGCGCGCAGGGCACACGTGATGCGCGGATTATCCGTGCCGAGGCTGACGCCGAGGCAGCGAGGATCTACGCCGAAGCGTTCGGCAAGGACGAGGGCTTCTACGATTTCTATCGTGCGATGCAGAGCTACGAGCAAAGCTTCGCGAAGGGCGAGGGTCGCGGAGAAAGCGCGATCATCCTCTCGCCGGACAACGAGTATCTGCGCCAGTTCCGCGGTCGCCGGTGACGTCCGGCTCCGCGGCGCGGCGCAATCGGGCATCTGTCCGACGAACCGACGATCTGCGCCTACCGACACCAACCGTGTTCAATCGCGGTTAAGCGCCCGGTGGGCCATTGTCAGGGTGCGAAAAGACGATGCCCAGCCTCGGGAACACGCGGCGCAACACGCCGGTTTCCCGCATTGACGAAGAGGGAAAGAAGGACGTGAGAAACGTGCGGTATGTATACGGACTGACAAGCGCGCTCCTGGTGGGGGGCGCATCGCTGACCCTGCTGACCGGCTATCCGGCCGGCGCGCAGGTCGCCCAGAACGACGACAGTGTGATGAGCCGGGTGGTGCCACGAGCAGGCGCGCCCGCGAGCTTTGCCGACCTGACCGAGCAATTGCAGCCAGCGGTGGTCAACATCGCCACCCGCCAGCGCATCGAGGTCAGCCGCAACCCGTTTGAAGGCACGCCGTTTGCGGAGCTGTTCAACCGGCGGCGCGGTCAGCCGCAACAGCCCCAGACGCGCGAGGCGCAATCTTTGGGCAGCGGCTTCATCATCTCCGCCGACGGTTTCGTGGTGACCAACAACCACGTGGTCGCGCCCAACAACCGGGCGCGGCTCGAGGAAATCACCGTTACCATGCCCGACGGGACCGAATATTCGGCCGATCTGGTCGGCGCCGATCCGCAGTCGGACCTCGCCGTGCTCAAGATCCGCGCCAATCGCTCGTTCCCTTTCGTCACCTTCGGGGACAGTTCGCGCACCCGCGTGGGCGAATGGGTGGTCGCGATCGGCAATCCCTTCGGGCTTGGCGGCACGGTCACCAGCGGGATCGTCTCGGCGGTCTATCGCAATACCGGCCAGGGCGGCGCCTATGATCGCTACATCCAGACCGATGCCAGCATCAATCGCGGCAATTCGGGCGGTCCGCTGTTTGACATGCAGGGCAATGTGATCGGCATCAACAACGCGATCTTCTCGCCCTCGGGCGGCAGCGTGGGGATCGGCTTTGCGATCCCGAGCGAAATCGCCGCTCCGATTGTCGAACAGCTCAAGCAGGGCCAGTCGATCGAGCGCGGATTCCTTGGCGTCGGGCTCGAACCGATGAGCGACGACCTCGCCAATTCGCTGGGTCTCAGGCGCAATCGCGGCGAGATCATCCAGAACGTCCAGGATGACAGCGCGGCCGCGCGTGCAGGCCTGCGACCGGGCGACGTCATCGTCTCGATCAACGGCAGCGAGGTTTCGTCCGACCAGACCGTGTCCTACCTCGTCGCCAATCTTGCGCCCGGCGCGAAGGTGCCGATCACGGTGCTGCGTGAAGGTCGCGAGATCAAGCTCACCGCGACGCTCGGCCGCCGCCCGAGCGAGGCCGAATTGCTCGAGCGCCAGCAGACCTTCGATCCCGAGGCCGAAGAGCCGATGAACCCCGAAGACGTGGACAGCGAGATCGCCGAGCGGCTCGGGCTGCAGGTGCTCGAGATGACCCCGCAGATCGCACGCTCGCTTGGCGTGGCCGCCGACACGTCAGGTCTGGTGATTGCTCAGGTCGATCCCAATTCGGATGCGGGTCGCAAGGGACTGCGTCGGGGCGACATCATCCTCTCGGCGCAATACGATCCGGTCACCACAATCGAGCAGCTTCGCACCGTGATCGCCGCGGCGCGCGCCGAGAATCGCGATGCGGTCCTGCTGCGGATCCAGCGCCGCGGACAGCCGCCACGGTTCCTCCCGGTGCGCCTGCGCTGAGCCGCAGTTTCGGTTAAGGGGCGGCCACCGCCCGACCAACAGCAAAAGGCGCTGCGGATCGACCCCGCAGCGCCTTTTTCTTTGGCTAGGCCTGTCTTGCCCCGCATCGTCACCCGGCGTGCAGGGAAGCGGTCAGCCCGGTGGTCTTGGCGACGGGCGCGGGGGCGGCTCGAGCGGCTGCTGGCGCGGCCGCGTGCTCCCCGGCGCTGGGTTGCCGCGCGTGGGTGGCAGCGGACCGCCGGTCGCGCGTTCGAGGAAATCCTCGTTCACGGCCGAGGGTGGGTCCCCTGACGGAACCCGGTTGCCGCGCGAATCGATCGTCGGGAGCGGTTCGGGCGCAGCGGGCCGCTCGCCTTCGATCCCGAACGGATTGTTCGACGGATCACGCCGACCCGGCTCGATCAGATTGCCATCCTCGTCGATGAAATAATAATCGTCCGGGTCGCCGAACAGATATTCGTCGTCGGGCTCGAGCTGCCATTCGGGCAGGTTGAGATCGGTGTCGAACTGTTCGACCGGGCGATCCTTGACCGCGTAGCGCATATAGGCGGCGAAGGCCTGCGCCGGGGCCCGCCCACCCTGGAGGCCGGGTACGGGCCTGGCATCGTCGCGCCCCATCCACACCCCGGTGGTGATGCCCGAGGAGAACCCGATGAACCAGCCATCCTTGTTCGAACTGGTGGTTCCGGTCTTGCCGGCGACGGGACGACCGATCTGCGCCGCGCGCCCCGTCCCCGTCTGCACCGCCGCCTGGAGCAGATCGGTCATGCCCGCCACCACGTAATCGGGAACGAGCGTGACCTCGCGCGCCTTTTCGTGTTCGTAGAGCAGGTCCCCGTCGGCGGTCTTCACCTTGGTGATGCCATAGGGTTCGACCGAGACACCCTTGGCGGAAATAGCCGCGAAGGCGCGGGTCATCTCGATCAGCCGCACCTCGGACGAGCCGAGCACCATCGAGGGGAAGGTTGCCACCGGGCTGGTGATACCGAACCGCCGCGCCATCGACGCCACCGTTCCGAAGCCGACCTCGTTGCCGAGCTGCGCGGCGACGGTGTTGATCGAATAGGCAAACGCGGTCCTGAGGCTGGTTTCGCCGACATTGCGCCCGTTCGAATTGCGCGGGCTCCACCCGTCGATCGTGACCGGCGTATCGACCACCCGATCTTCAGGGGTGTAACCGGCCTCGAGCGCGGCGAGATAGACGAACAGCTTCCACGAGGAACCGGGCTGGCGCATCGCGTTGGTCGCGCGGTTGAAATTGGTCTCGACGTAATCGGTCCCGCCGACCAGCGCGAGGATCGCCCCGTCGCGGTCGAGGCTGACCAGCGCGCCCTGCGCGCCTTCGGGCGTGTTGGCGTCGATCGAGGCGGTTGCTGCGCGCTGCATCCCGACATCGAGCGTGGTCCACACCTCGATCGGAGCGAAGGTTTCAGGCAGCAGCATGTCGAGCTGCGGCAGCGCCCAGTCGGTAAAATAGCGCACCGAGTTCTGCCCGGTCTGCTGCTTGATATCGACCGTTGATACGTCGACCGACGCCTCGCCCGCGGTGATGTAGCCCTGTTCGCGCATCAACCGCAGCACGGTCTGCGCGCGATCGACCGCGGCATCGACATCGGCGGTCGGCGAATAGCGGCTCGGCGCCTTGACGAGCCCCGCGATAATCGCCGCTTCGGCC
>JBFHIF010000059.1:0-6954 GCA_041596595.1 Erythrobacter sp.
GTCGTCCTCGTTTTCCTCCTCCATCTTGTCGGGCGGAGGTTCCTTGGAAAGCATAGCGTCGAGATCGAGGATCTCGCGCAGTTGCATGTCTTCGTTGTTGAGCGCTTCCGACCACTGGATAATCGCGTGGAAGGTGATCGGGCTCTCGCACAGGCCCATGATCATCATGTCGCGGCCAGCCTCGATCCGCTTGGCGATCGCGATCTCGCCTTCGCGACTGAGCAGTTCGACCGCGCCCATTTCGCGCAGATACATGCGCACCGGGTCATCGGTGCGCTCGCCGGTCGCGAGCTTCTTGGTCGCGACGCCCTTGGCACCCTTCTTGACTTCTTTCTTCTTGCCGTTCTCGTCGACCTGCATCTCGTCGACTTCGGCCTCCTGCTCGGCTTCGGCCTCGGCCTCCTCGTCGTTCTCGACGATCTGCACGCCCATTTCGGAAAGGGCCGTCTGGATGTCCTCGATCTGGTCCGGGCTCATCTCGCCTGAAGGCAGGGCCTCGTTGAGCTCATCATAGGTGATGTAGCCCTTCTTCTTGGCCTTGGTCATCAGCTTCTTCACCGCCGCCTCGTTGAGGTCGATAAGCGGTGCGTCTTCGCTGTCCTGCTTCTTCTTCTTGTTAGCGGTGGAGGCCATGTATCGCTGTCATTCCATCTGGCGGGTCGCGGGTCGAAAGGGCTGGTCGTTAGCCTTCCGTTGCAACCGAATTTCTGTCTCCGACCGGGGAAGTCCCGGCCTTCCGGCGTCCGAATGCCTTCAGACGCTCATCAAGCGTGGTAAGCTGTTCCCGCAGCCGGGCCTGCTCCGCAAACGACCCCTCGGGATCGTCATCGAACCGCGCGATCGTCGCCGCCATAGCGGCTTCGAGCGCTGGCTTGTGAGCCAGCAGCGAGACAGCTTCAGCCAGTTCCTCGCGCGCTTCACCGATTGGAGTACCTTCTCTAAGGAAGGTGTAGCGATTATCGAACGGTGGGGCAGGTTGGCCTATTCCCGCTGATATGGCGCTTTGATCGTCCGAATCAAGCGATTCCGAAAGTTCGATGAGCGATTCGATCGCAGGTGCGGCACTTTGGTCATGCCGGGCAAGGCGGGTGAGCGCCTCGGCGTGGCGCGAAATCTCGGCCGGATGACGCAGCAGGCCCGCGATGACCGCTCCCATGAGGTCCGATCTCTGGCCCCCGGACATGGCTTTCAGCAACACCGCGCGAGAACTTTCCGACAGACCTTGCGGCGGCTGCGCGCCCGTGCGGCCTTTCCACGGCGTCCTGCCTGCGGGGCGTTCTCGCGGCGGGTAGGCGAATGCGGAAAAGCGATCGAGCAATTCGCGGCGGTAGAGCGCCTGGATCTCGCGATCCTCTATCGTATTGACATGCTCCATGAGCCGTGCCTTGAGGCCAGCCTTGGCTTCGGGGCTTTCGAGCGGCTGAGAATCGCGTTCGAAGCTCCACAGAAATTCGAGCAGGCTGTCAGCGTTATCGAGCAGGTTTTCCATCGCGGCCTTGCCCTGCTGCGCGATCAGGTCGTCCGGATCGAGCCCGGCGGGCAGGCGAACGATCGAAAGCGAGCGCATCGGCGCAAGCATCGGCAATGCGCGTGTGATTGCCCGCATCGCGGCGCGTTGTCCGGCCGCATCCCCGTCGAAGCACAGGATCGGACGGTCCACCATCCGCCACAGCAATTCAAGCTGGGTTTCTGTGAGCGCGGTGCCGAGCGGCGCGACCGCGTCCGCAATCCCCGCCTGAGCCAGTGCCACCACGTCCATGTAGCCTTCGACCACCACGACGCGGCCGCTCTGCCGCGATGCCGGGGCGGCGCGGTGAAGGTTGTAGAGCGTGCGGCCCTTGTCAAATAACGGCGTGTCGGGCGAATTGAGATATTTCGCGACGCCTTCTCTTGCGTCGAGAATCCGGCCGCCAAATGCGATTACCCGCCCGCGCGCATCCTGAATCGGAAGCATGACGCGCGCGCGAAACCGGTCATAGGTGGTCCCGTCATCAGTGCGGATTCTCATCCCGGTCTCGACCAGCATCGCGTCATCGAAGGTCGAAAGCGCCCGGTTGAGCGCCTGCTTGCTGTCAGGAGCATAGCCGAACCCGAATTCGCGCAAGGTATCTCGCGAGAGGCCCCGCCGCTCGAGATAGGCGAGCGCCTCGCGTCCCTCGGGCGAATGCAGATTGGCGGCAAACCAGTCCTGCGCGGCAGTCGTCACGTCCACCAGGCTCGCGCGCTTCTCGGCGCGCTTGGCTGCGACCGGATCGGGGGCAGGCACTTCCATTCCAGCCTCGGCCGCAAGTTCCTTGATCGCGTCCATGAAGGATAGGCCACGCTGTTCGACCATCCAGCTGATGACGTCGCCATGGGCGCCGCAACCGAAGCAGTGATAGAACTGCTTCTGATCGTTGACCGTAAAGCTGGGCGTCTTTTCATCGTGGAACGGGCAGCACCCCTTCCATTCGCGCCCCGCGCGCACGAGCTTTTCAGTGCGCAAGATGACCGTCGATAGGGTCACGCGCGCGCGCAGCTCGTCTTTCCATTGCGGGGTGATGGTCATGCTAATCTGAAAATGCGCGCCCGCGCGCAATCATTCAACCCGGTTGGCTACGGCGTTGTGGAGGAAGCTGTGCACGCATTGGTCGCGGTCTCGCTCGCGGCCGGATAGGGGCCGGGGCCGATCGCGGTCACGCCGTTGGTCCGGATCGAATAGACGGGGGAGGGGCCTGCCGGGGGCAGGGTCGAACGCCAGAAGAAGGTGAGGGGCTCTCCGGTGGTCCATTGCTCGCCGTCCGCACCGGGATTGATCGTCCAGAAAATCTGCCCGTCTTCCTCGCACGTGACCACGACTTCGAGCTGTTGGCCGCCTGCCGCAATCGCCTCGGAGCGCGAAAACCCGGCTTCGCCGGTGAAGCCGTGTGCCGGAGCCGCCATCATGAAGGCGTTGGCTTTTTCGGCATCGGCGCCATTGCTGCCGCTGCGCGAGGGTCGGTCCTCGCCGGGATAGACGACATGGACATAGGTATAGACCGTGCCGGCGGGCGATGCTGACGGGTTGCAGATCGCCATGCCCGCGGGGCAGGCGACATAGGAGGTGACTTCGGCGAGCACGCCCATTTCGTTGGAGAGACTGGTCTTGACCTCGCTACCCTGCGGCCCCTCGACCTTGGCGCCAAGCTCGAGCTTCGCAAAATCGCCCGCTTCGATCGTGCGCGAGCGGGCCTGAACCTCGCTCTCGCGATCCGCGCTCTCGAGCGCGAAGTCCTCATCGGCAACCGATCCTTCGGTGACCGGATCGCCGCAGGCGACGAGCGCGAGAGCAGGAAGGGTGGCGATTGCCAGAGTAAAATTGCGGGTCATGCGAGGCTTTCCTTTACGATTGCACTGGCCTTGCCCATGTCGAGCACGGCGCCGTGGCGCGCTTTGAGTTCCGCCATCACGCGGCCCATATCCTTGATCGAATCGGCTCCGATCGATGCCTTGATGTCCTCGACAGCAGCGCGGGTTTCCTGCTCGCTCATCATCTGCGGCAGGAATTCCTCGATCACCGCGAGTTCGCCGCGTTCGGCATCGGCCAGTTCCTCGCGCCCTCCATCGACATACATGGTGATCGATTCGCGGCGCTGCTTGGCCATTTTCTGCAAAACAGAGATGACCAGTTCGTCATCGGGAATATCCTTGCCGCTGGTCCGCTGTTCGATGTCGCGGTCCTTGATCTTGGCCGAAATCTGCCGAAGCGTTGCGGTCCGCTGCTTGTCGCCCGCTTTCATCGCCGTAATCGTTGCGGCCTTGATATCGTCTCGGATCATCGTGAATCGGTCTTTCCTGTGGATGGATCGGTGCTGGCGCGCGGTCTAACGCATCGCGAACCCAACGCCTAGCTTGACGCGACCCTAGCACGCGCCTAGCGGGTGAGACTTAGCGACATCGCTGGAAACCTCTGACTCGGGAGCGCCCCTTATGGCCCTATCCGCCGCCCATCCTGCGCAGCCTAAAGGCGCGACGGGATGTCTCGTTCTGGCCGATGGTACGGTGATCTGGGGCAAGGGATTCGGCGCCAGCGGTCACGCCGTCGGCGAAGTGTGCTTCAACACCGCGATGACCGGCTACCAGGAAGTGATGACCGATCCGTCCTACGACAGCCAGATCGTCACCTTCACCTTTCCGCATATCGGCAATGTCGGTGCGAATGACGAAGACGTGGAGAGCCGGGGGCTGGGCGCGGTGGGTTGCGTGGTGCGCGAGGCGGTCACTCCGCATTCGAACTTCCGCGCTCAGGCCGAGTTTGCCGCCTGGATGAAGGATAACGGCAAGATCGGGCTGTCCGGGGTCGATACGCGAGCGCTGACCCGCCGCGTGCGCCTGAACGGTGCGCCCAATGCCGTGATCGCGCATAATCCCGGCGGCCAGTTCGATATCGCCGGGATGGTGAAGATGGCGCAGGAATGGTCGGGTCTCGAAGGCCTCGATCTCGTGCCCAATGTCTCGCGGACCGAAGCGGAGGACTGGCGCGGAGGGCACTGGCAGATCGGATTCGGTTATGGCGAAGGCACCGCCGACCGTCCTCATGTCGTGGCGATGGATTTTGGCGCGAAAGACAATATTTTCCGCAGTCTCGTGCGCGCAGGAGCCAAGGTCACGGTGGTGCCGGGCCGCAGTAGCTTCGATGAAGTCATGGCGCTGAAACCCGACGGGGTTTTCCTCTCCAACGGTCCGGGCGATCCGGCCGCGACGGGCGAATACGCCGTCCCGGTGATCAAGGCCCTGCTTGATGCCGACGTGCCGATCTTCGGCATCTGTCTCGGGCACCAGATGCTCGCTCTCGCGGCAGGCGCAAAGACCAGCAAGATGCACCAGGGCCACCGGGGCGCGAACCATCCGGTTCAGCGCATCGGCGAGAGTTGGGGCGACAGCACCGGCCTGGTCGAAATCACCAGCATGAATCACGGCTTCGCGGTCGAGGCCGAAAGCCTCCCGCCGGGGGTCGAGCAGACCCATGTGAGCCTGTTCGACGGGTCCAATTGCGGCATCGCAATCAGTGGCAAGAAGGCGTTCGGGGTGCAATACCATCCCGAGGCCAGTCCGGGCCCGCAGGACAGTTTCTACCTGTTCGAGAAATTCGTGGGGATGATGTCGTGACCGTGATGAAGAAATTTCTGGCTGTTTGCCTGCTTCCGGCAGCATCGCTGGCGCTTGCCGCCTGTGAAAAAGAGCCTGCCCGCACCGAGACGACCACGCTCGAGGAACCTTCGGACCAGAAGCAGCAGTGCATCGAAAAGTTTGCCGAACGCGGGGAAGTGTGGGGCTCCGACCAGGTCAAGTCGTCCTTCGTCTATGATATCAGCGCGCTCGAAGGCGAACCGGCGCATGCCTTCTGGGGCGGCGACCCTGCCGAATACGGGCAGCACACCGCCAAGATCGTCGAAGGCGAGGCCGGGGAGGCCGAAAAGGAATTTCTCGACAGCGCTCCGGTCGGAAGCACCGAGCTGTTCCAGGCCGAAAATGTTGTTCTCATGTGGGTCAACGACCCTGCCGCTTTGTTCGATACCGCGCTCCGGCGCGGGTGCGACCGGCTGCGCGAAGGCGTGACCGTCAAGCAAGTCACCTTCTCCAAGGATTAGCCCCCAAAGATGCCCAAACGCACCGACATCTCCTCCATCCTCGTCATCGGCGCGGGACCGATCATCATCGGGCAGGCGTGCGAGTTCGATTATTCGGGCACGCAGGCGATCAAGGCGTTGAAGGAGGAGGGGTACCGGGTGGTCCTGGTCAATTCCAATCCCGCCACGATCATGACCGATCCCGAGTTCGCCGACGCGACCTATATCGAGCCGATCACTCCCGAAATCGTCGCCAAGATCATCGCCAAGGAGAAGCCTGATGCGCTGCTCCCCACGATGGGCGGGCAGACCGCGCTCAACTGCGCCCTGAAACTCGACGAGATGGGCGTGCTGGCTGAACACGGCGTCGAGATGATCGGAGCCAAGGCCGACGCGATCGACAAGGCCGAAAACCGCCAGCGCTTCCGCGAGGCGATGGATGCGATCGGGCTGGAAAGCGCGCGCAGCGGTGTCGCGAACACGATCGACGAAGCCCGCGCGGTGCTCGAACGCACCGGCCTGCCCGCGATCATTCGTCCCAGCTTCACGCTTGGCGGGACGGGCGGCGGGATCGCCTACAACACCCAGGAATTCGAGCGCATCGTTCGCGAAGGTCTCGATGCCTCTCCCACCAACGAGGTCCTGATCGAGGAATCGCTGCTCGGGTGGAAGGAATACGAGATGGAAGTCGTGCGCGATCGCGCGGACAATGCCATCATCGTCTGCGCGATCGAGAACGTCGATCCGATGGGCGTGCACACCGGCGATTCGATCACGGTCGCTCCGGCGCTGACGCTGACCGACAAGGAATACCAGATCATGCGCTCGGCCAGCATCGCGGTGCTGCGCGAGATCGGGGTGGAAACCGGCGGGTCCAACGTCCAGTTCGCGGTCAATCCCGAGGATGGACGCCTGATCGTCATCGAAATGAACCCGCGGGTCTCGCGGTCTTCGGCGCTGGCATCCAAAGCCACGGGTTTCCCGATCGCGCGCGTCGCGGCCAAGCTCGCGGTTGGCTACACGCTCGACGAGATCACCAACGAGATCACCGGGGCCACTCCGGCCAGCTTTGAACCGACGATCGATTACGTCGTGACCAAGATCCCGCGCTTTGCGTTCGAGAAGTTTAAGGGCGCCGATCCGATTCTCTCGACCGCGATGAAATCGGTCGGCGAAGTCATGGCGATCGGTCGCAATTTCGCAGAGAGCGTGCAGAAGGCGCTGCGCGGGCTCGAAACTGGCCTCGACGGGTTCAACCGGGTTCCCGAACTCGAAGGCGCCCCGATGGAAGCGATCACTGCGGCGCTTTCCCGCCGCACGCCTGATCGCATCCTGAAGATCGCGCAGGCTTTCCGCGAGGAACTGA
>JBFHIF010000060.1:0-6948 GCA_041596595.1 Erythrobacter sp.
GAGCGCGAACAGGTCCCCGCTTGCCAGGCGCAGCAGCACCATGGTGCGGTTGCCTTCGGTAATGTCGCTGCTCCCGAGGCCGAGAACTTCGGTGAGCATCAGGCACGGAACCCGGTTGCCACGAAAGGTGACCAGCGCGATTTCGCCCACGCGGGTAAAATCGAGTGCCTTGCCCGAAGAATGAATGATTTCCTCGACATAGCTCTGCGGGATCGCAAAGCGCTGTCCGCTAGCCTCGATCGTAAGGCCCGCGATGATGCTCAGCGTCAGCGGGATCTGGAGCGTGAACAGCGTGCCGACACCCGGAGTGCTCGAAACCTTGATCGATCCGCCGACCTTTTCGAGATTTTCGCGCACGACATCGAGGCCGACCCCGCGACCCGAAACGTTGCTCACCGTCTCGGCGGTGGAGAAGCCGGGCTCGAAGATCAACTGGAACACCTTTTCGCGTTCCATCGTCGCATATTCGTCGGCGCTGATGAGACCCCTCTTGATCGCCTCGGCCCCGATCCTTTCCTCGTCGAGCCCGCGCCCGTCGTCGCTCACGACAATCGAGATCGTGTTGCCCGACTGGCGCGCCGCGATCGAGAGCATCGCGATCTCGCGCTTGCCCATCCTGAGCCGGTCGCCTGGCGGTTCGATGCCGTGGTCGATCGCGTTGCGAATGATGTGTGTGAGGGGGTCACGAACCATTTCGACCATTTCGCGGTCGAGTTCGACGTCGCCGCCTTCGAGGTCGATCATCACCTGTTTGCCGAGCTCGCTCGACAGGTCGCGCACGAGGCGCGGCAACGCGGCGTAAAGGGTCTCGATCCGCTGCATCCGCATCCGGGTGATCGCATCGCGCACATCGGACAGGATGGTGGTGAGCCGTTCGAACGGTCCGTCGATCGTCGGCTGGTTTCCGGCCTGGCGCAGGCGATGACCAAGGTCATTGCGTGCCAGCACCATGTCGGAAACGCCGCTCATCACGCGGTCGAGGAGATCGACCGGCAACCGGATGCTGCGCTGAACCGTGGTTGCCGCTGGGCTCCGCCGCGCGGATTGCTGCTCTTCACCTTCCGCGTCCTCGTGTTCAAGGATGCTGGCGACGGGGGTGTGGGGGCAATAGGAATCGATCGCACCGCCATTCTCTTCAAGATCGTTGCCGAGCGCGGCGATCAGTTCGTCATCACCGCCTTCGGCAAATTCCTCTCCCGCCTCGATCGCATCGACCATCTGCGCGATCCGGTCGACCACGGCGAGGACCGCGGTGACGAGCGCGCTGTCGGCAGACCGACGGTTGGCCCTGCAATCGGCCAGCGCATCCTCGGCGGCATGGCTCAGCCGCGCGAGCCTCGGAAAATCGAAGAAGCCGCAATTGCCCTTCACCGTGTGAACAAAGCGGAAGATCGCGTCGAGCCGGGCGGTATCGGCAGGATCCGCCTCCCAGGCGATGATCTCGCCCTCGCTCGCTTCGAGCATCTCGCGTGTTTCTGCGACGAAATCCGCCAGCAGGTCATCCATGGCTGAAAGGCCCCTCTTTTCAACGCGATTGTCAGCGCGCAGGAGCCTCTATGCGCGAGGATGGTTAACGAAGGCCTAGCGCGCCGCGATCGGGTGCCCGGAGCTTGAGCGTGTAATAGACAAGTGCCGCTCCGGTGATCGCGCCTGCGAGGTTCGCGACGAGTTCGGCGGTATAGACCCCGGCGCTGCCCCAGGACGGCTGCAGCCACCACGCGACGGGCAGCATGACCAGCGCCACTCTCGCGAGCGATTGGCCGAAGGAATAGCGTGCGCGGTCGATCGCGTTGAGGATGCCGTTGGCGACGATCAGGATGCCGAACCCGGCATAGCCCCAGGCGGCGATTTCGAGATAGCGCGCAAACTCGGCGATCACGGCCGGGTCTTCGGTGAAGAGGTCGGCGAACCATTCACCGAACGCGAACAGCAGCACCGCGACGCCAAGGCCCCAGCCGACGCAGAACAGCCCGGCATAAAGCGCCGCCAGCCGTGCCCGGCCATATTCGCGCGCGCCCCAATTCTGCCCGACAATCGCCCCGATCGCTCCCGATAGCGCGAGGAGCGGGACCACCGCGAAGCTCTGCAATCGTCCCGCCGCGCCGAACCCGGCGACCGCGTCCTGTCCGGCATTGGCGATCAGCGCGGTCAGGATCGAAAGGCCGATCGGATTGATCGCATTCGAAAAGGCCGCCGGGCCTGCGACCCGCATGATCGCGCGCGCCGGATCGCCAAGCCGACTGCCGCGAAGCCGCGTGAGATCGAGCGGTATCGCGGCCTTGCGCACCAGCACCACGCCCATACACGCGCCGCACGCCCAGCCGATAATCGTCGCATAGGCCGCGCCCGCGATACCGAAACCTGCAAAGCCGCCGAACAGGAAATCGGGCGCGCCCGTGATCAGGACCGGATCGAGGATCCAGTTCGAAGCGGCATAGGTCAGGCTGACATAGCTGGTCTTGCGCGCCTCTCCCTGTCCGCGCAGCACCCCGTTCAAACCCATGATCGCAAGGATCAGCGGGAAGCCGAGCGCGAAGGGGTGCATGTAGACGGTGATCAGCGGCATCAGGTGTTCGGGCGCGTTCATCAGGCGGAACAGCGGCCCGGCAAGCGCGAACAGGCTGAAGCCCATCACCACCCCGCAGACAAGCGCAAAGGCGACCCCGAAATTGGCCCGCCGCGCGGCTTTTTCCTCGTCGCCTTCGCCGAGCGATCGCGCCACGACCGAATTGATCCCGACCATCACCCCGACGCCAAGCGAGGACAGCGCGACCGAGACCGGGAAGATGAACGACACCGCAGCCAGCGCATCGGCGCCGAGCTTGCCGATGAAATAGGCATCGACGAGGCCGACCGACATCAGCGCGGCGACCCCGACGATCGCGGGCGCGGTCTGTCCGACGAGATGTCCGGTTATGCTGCCGTGGACGAGCTTGGCCGAGCGCGGCCCGGTTGCCGGCGCGGCGCTCTCTTCGTCCCCATCCCCGCTCATCGGGCTTCGCCTAGCGGCACACCGTGCGCAGGCAAAGCGAAAACACCCTCGCGGCGCTTGGCTGATGCGCGCGCTCGTGCGATAAGTTCGGACAAAGGACTGACCCACGGCAAACAACGAGGCCTCGCATGGCAACCCAGCTCAAACCCGGTATCGAATGCAGCAAGGAAGAATGGCAGGCCCGGCTCGACCTCGCCGCATGCTATCGCATCTTCGACCATCTCGGCTGGTCGGAATCGATCTACAACCACATCTCGTTGAAAGTGCCGGGGGAAGATGACACGTTCCTCATCAACCCGTTCGGGCTGCTTTACGAGGAAGTCACCGCCTCGAACCTCGTCAAGATTGATGTCGAGGGCAACAATGTCGGGGGTTCGCCCTACATGGTGAACAAGGCCGGCTTCACCCAGCACGCCTATTTCCACAAGCACCTGGGCGAACGCGCGCAGGCGATCTGTCATGTCCACACCACCGCGACAATGGCGGTCTGCAGCCACGAGGGAGGGCTGCTGCCGACCAATTTCTACGCCTGCAATTTCAAGGACCAGATCGGCTATCACGATTTCGAGGGCGTCACCGTGCGTCCCGAGGAAGGCGAGCGGCTGGTCGAAAATCTCGGGCAGCATTCGATCCTGATGCTTCGCAATCACGGGCCGGTGGTGATGGACAAGACGATCCAGGGAATGTTCCTCAAGATGTGGGCGCTCCAGCGCGCATGCGAAATCCAGGTGGCGACGCTTTCGATGGGCGGGCCCAAGCTCGTGCCGCAGGAGGTCGTCGACGTTCACCAGCGCGATCTCTCGGTCATGCAGTCGCAGGGCGGGGCAGGCGTGTTCGATTTCGAGGCGTGGAAACGCAAGATCGACAAGATCGACAAGAGCTGGCGCGACTGATCGCGCGCATAATCACTTGAGCAGGAAACGTTCATGCCGCGCATGACGGTCAATGACCGCCCGGTCGAATTCGATCTCGATCCCGAAATGCCGCTCCTCTACGCGCTGCGCGAGGCTGCGAATCTCACCGGCACCAAGAGCTGTGGCGGCGGGGATTGCGTCGGCGCCTGCATGGTGCTGATCGACGGCACTGCGCTCAGGTCGTGCCGGGTGTCGCTGGCCGAGGCCGAAGGCCGATTCGTCACCACGATCGAGGGATTGTCGCGCGACCGGTCGCACCCGGTCCAGCAGGCGATGGTCGCAGAACAGGCGATCCAGTGCGGCTATTGCACGCCGGGGATCGTGATGGCCGCCGCCGGCCTGCTCGAGCGCAATCCCGCCCCTAGCGATGCCGAAATCGCGACCGCGATCGAAAATCTGTGCCGCTGCGGGGTCTATCCGCGGCTGGTTCGCGCAATCCAGCGCGCTTCGCGGGTGGCGCGGCGCGGGGAGCGGATCAGCGCCGCGCCCGCTCCCGGTATCAGCGCCGAAGATGCGGCCGCGAGCGTCCCGGCGCTGAGGCCCGTCGCTCCCGCAGGGGAGAACGAGCCCCAGCCTTGAGGTCCGGTTAGAACCGCCCGGTCAACGCAAGGCGCGCATTGAGCGGCGCGCCGACCGTCGCCTGATGGGTCGCGTGGGCGTTGGGGAAATACACCGTGTCGGTTAGGTTCTCGACATTGACCTGGAGCCTCAGATTCTCGTTCAGGTCGAAGAACGCCGCGAGGTCGAGCCGGGTGTAAGCGGGCAACACCGCATTATTGCCATTGTCGATGAAGCTCTCGTCCTGGTGGACCAGCCCGAGGCCGAGCCCGAAGCGGTCGGTCACATCGACATGGTTCCACAGCGAGAACATGTTTTCGGGCAGTTCGCGCGGGCGGAGCCCGGTCGGCCCGGTGCGGCTGACCTGTTCGCCATCGAGATAGCTGTAGCCTGCCGAAATGTGCCAGCCCGGCAGCACGACACCCTGCAACTGCAGTTCGAAGCCGCGAATGTTGGAATCGATCACGTCGAGGGTCGAGGGATCGTTGTCGTTGGGCTGCGGCGAGCTCTGCTCGATATCGAAGATCGCGCTGGTGAAGGACAGCCCCTGCGCGAAATCCCATTTCACCCCGGCTTCGAGATTGGTGAAGGTATCAGGGTCGAGCGCGGCGGCGCTGCCGTTGATATTGGCGTATTGCTCGCCCGAGCGCGGGAGGAAGCTTTCCGAGTAGCTGGCATAGACCGAGACATTCTCGCGCGGCTTGACGATGATCCCGCCGCGCGGGCTGAACCGCTCGTCGCGGCGCGAGCGCAGGTCGTTCGCGGGCACGTTGAGCACTTCGATGTCGAAGCTGTCGAAACGTCCGCCCACGACGAGGTGCAGCCAGTCATTGAGCTCGATTTCGTCCTGCAGGTAGAGCGAGACAACATCGAGCTCGACCTTTGTGAAATCGGCAAGGTCGGCGGTGAAATCGTTGGTGGTCCGCTGCCCCAGCCAGTTGGTGCCGACATTGCCGCGGAGCGCGAGCGGGCGCTGGACGGTGAAAATCTCGTTGTCGTCCTGCGTGGTGCTCCAGAAGGTGTTGAAGCGATCCTGGTCGGACGAGGTGGCGATGTATTCGCCGCCCACCAGCAGGGTGTGGTTGACCGATCCGGTGGCGAAATCGCCGATCAGATTGGCCGACAGGATCAGGTTCTGGCGCTTCGTCGAGTCGACATAGCCATCGAGCGTGACGAGGCCGGGCGTGTTCGCCTGGTCGTATCCCGACACATACTGGTTGGCATAACCCTTGTCGTAATCGCCGTAGAACGCGCTGAAGACGCCCTTCACGTTTGCGGAAAATTCGTGCTGCAGGCTTGCGCGCAGCAGGTGCGCCTCGAGCGTCGAGCGGTTGGCTTCGGGATCACCGAAAGTGATATCGGTGAACGCCTCGACCGGACGTCCATCGGCGCCGGTGGGGATGCCGCGATCGATGAAGCGGTCGTGATCGGCGAATTCGTAGGACAGGTCGAGCAGGGTGGACGCACCCAGTTCGGCGCGGAAGGCGGAATGAACGCCGATCTGTTCGCCTTCGTAGAAATCGCGATGGTTCGCGAGGTTCTCGTAGGACCCGTTGATCCGCAGAGCCGAAGTGTCTGTGGTGGCAAGGTTGACGTCGCCCTGGACGCTCCATTCGCCGAACGTGTCGATCGCGACCTGTCCGCCGGTGAAGGTCTCTCCGATCACGCCCTTCTTGGTCACCCGGTTGATGATCCCGCCGGTCCCGCCGCGCCCGAACAGGAGCGCGTTGGGGCCGCGCAGGATCTCGACCTGCTCGAGATTGTAGAGCCCGCGATAATACTGCACGTCGTCGCGCATTCCATCGATGAAGAAGTCGGCGGTCGAGCGCACGCCGCGGAATACCACCGCATCGCGGTGACCCTCGCCCTGCGAAGTGTTCACGCCCGGGGTATAATCGATGATCTGCCCGATGCTGGTAAAGCCGCGCTCGAGGATGTCGTCCTGGGTTGTGATCGTAACCGATTGCGGCACGTCGAGGATCGGTGTGGGGGTCTTCACCGCATTGATCTGGTCGGAATAGAGCACATGGCCGCGAACTTCGATATTGCGATCGCCGTAATCGACCGATTCGGCCGATGCAGAGGCGGTTTCAGCGGCGTTTTCAACGCTATTTTCGGCTGCGGCGGGCAGGGCGAGTGCTGCGCAGGAAATCAGAAGGCCGGTACGGAAAATTGTGCGAGTCATGGTGTCCCTTTTGCTTCGTTGGCGGGGCGCTATTGCAACTTACTCACAACTGCAAGACATAAATTGCGATTAATTCGCAACTAGTGCTGCCTGTGGTGCAAGGGACGCTCAGAGGCTAGGACTGCGGCACAATTTCAGAGGAGATACAAACATCATGAAGGCGACCATCTGGCATAACCCCAAGTGCGGAACCTCGCGAAAGACCCTTGCGATTCTGGAGAACCTGTCCTCGGTCGATGTGACCGTGGTCGAATATCTCAAGGACCCGCCCAGCCGTGAAAAGCTCGCGCAGCTTTACC
>JBFHIF010000061.1:0-6939 GCA_041596595.1 Erythrobacter sp.
ATGAAGGCCTCCGAAATCGTTCTTGCCGCACGCGCGCTGGGGACCAGCAGCGTCAGCCGCGCCAGCCCGGTATCGGGTTCGCTGTAACGCGGGACGAGCCCCGCGACGAGCGCATCGGCAAAACCGCGATGCGCCGCGATCGAATAGACCGATGGCCGCGTGTCGTCAGCCACGCTGCAGCGCGTCTTCGGTCGGGGCGATTGCCTGCGGTGTGCCGACCTCGAACCATTGCCCGGTAAAGGATACGCCGAACAGGCGGCCTTCCTCGATCGCGCGGGTCCACAGCAGGTTTGTCGAGAACTTGCCCTCGGGCGCATCGCGCAGCAGGCGGTGCGATACCAACTGGATCCCGGTGAAGATGAAAGGCGCGATCCGTCCCGGCTTGCGACGCGAAAGCCGCCCTTCGGGGTCCATGTGGAAATCGCCCGGTCCGCGAAAGTTCATCGCGCGCGCATGGCTCACCAGCAGCAGCAATGCGTCCATGCGCTCGGAATCCCAGCGCCGGGAAAGGTCGTGAAACGCACTTTTCGGACCGTCGAGCCAGATATTGTCTGCGTTGAGGCAGAAAAACGGGTCGGGCAGGTGATCTTTCGCCTTGATCATCCCGCCGCCGGTTTCGAGCAATTCGGCGCGCTCGTCGGAAATCGTGATCTCGGGTCGGCTGCGTTCGCCCAGATGCGCCTCGAGCGCATCGGCGAGATAGTGGACGTTTACCACCGCGCGCTCGACGCCGGCATCGGCCAGCCGATCGAGCGCGTGGTCGATCAGCGGCTTGCCCGCAACGCGCACCAGCGGCTTGGGCTGCGATGCGGTGAGCGGACGCATCCGCTTTCCCAGCCCGGCGGCCATGACCATCGCCGTATCGCTCGCCAGCGGTAGGGACGTCACGCGATCGTTCCCCCGCCGGCTTCGCGCAGATCATCGGAGATGTTGGCATCGAACCAGCGGGCGACGGGAGCGAGTGCGGGATGCGCCAGATCGCGCTCCATCGCTTCCCAGACACGCGGGATCATGTCGAGATAGCGCGGCTTTCCATCGCGCTTGAACAGCCGGGTAAAAATGCCCACGATCTTGGCGTTCCGCTGCGCGCCGAGCAGCGCGTAATCGGCCTCGAAATCCGCGCCCGGATCGGCCGCCGAGCGGTAACGCTCGATCATCGCCTGTTCGATATCTTCGGACACGTCACGCCGGGCATCCTGCAGCAGCGAGACGAGGTCATAGGCCGGGTGGCCGACCAATGCGTCCTGGAAATCGATCAGGCCCTGCTCACCCCCTTCGCGCGGATCACCCAGCAACATGATGTTTTCCGCATGATAGTCGCGCAGCACGGTCACGCCGGGGCGCTGGCGGACAAGCAGCGGAGCCAGCGCTTCGCGCCACGCTTCGTGGTAACCGGGCACGTCCACCGTCACACCCCTTGCGGGTGCATACCATTCGGTGAGAAGCGCTGCCTCGCGCATATAGGTCGACATGTCATAGGGGGCGAACGGGCCCGGCGGCAGGCGGTGGAGTTCGACCAGCGCATCGATCGCCGCCTCGTAGGCCGGGCGTTCGCCCGCCGGATTGGCGTCGATCCAGTCGCGCATCCGGTCGTCGCCGAAATCCTCGATCAGGACCCACCCATCCCCGGGATCAGCGGCATGGATCGAAGGCGCGCGCATTCCGTGAGCGGTCAGCCAGCGCGCCACTTCGAGAAACGGGCGCGGATCCTCGTGCGGCGGCGGCGCGTGCATCAGCATCGCGCGCGCGCCGTGCTCGGCAGCGACCCGGAAATAGCGGCGAAACGACGCATCGCCGGGAATGGGCTCGATCTTCGCGTGGTTCCACCCCGCTTCGATCAGAAAATCCTGGAGGCCCGTCGGCAATTCGCTCATGGCATTCGTCCTAGCCAATCGGCGCCGCTGCGGGCAAATGCAATTCGCCCTTTTCCGCGGCTTTCCAACAGGATCGTGAGGCAGCCGGGCTCCTGCTCGAAGCCGCCGGCGTGATCGGGCCATTCGGCGATCAGCACCGCTCCTTCGCGGTAATCGTCGAGCCCGATCTCCTCGACTTCGCCCGGATCATCGAGCCTGTAGAAATCGGCATGGACGACCGGAACGGTCAGCGGCGGCGCATCATAGGTTTCGATGATCGTGAAGGTGGGCGAAGGCACTTCGCCGCGATAGCCCAGCGCGGAAATGACGGCGCGCGCCAGAGTGGTCTTGCCTGCACCGAGCCCCCCTTCGAGTGCGATCACGTCTCCAATACGCACACGCTCCGCGATCGCGGCTCCGAACCGCTCCATCGCCGCAAGGTCGGGCAGCTCGTATTGCTGCATCCCGGTCACGGCAGATAGATGACCGCTTTGGTGCCGACCCCGGTCTGGCTGGTGATCTCGAGCTTCCCGCCATGCGCTTCGACCAGTTGCCGCGCGAGCGGGAGGCCGAGCCCGGTCCGTCGGCCGTCCATGCCTTCCTGCTCCGAGCGCCCACCATCGAGCGCGCGCGCCAGTTCCTCGGCACCCATGCCGGTGCCATTATCGGAAATCGTGATGCTCGCCGACCATTGCTCTTCGGGCGAGAGCTTGTGCACCTCGACCTCGATCTGTCCGCCTTCGGGTGTCCCCGCGATGGCATTGTCGAGAAGGTTGCCCGCCGCCCGGCCCAGCTGGCGCGGATCGGCGTCGACCTTGCGCCCTCGCCGACCCTTGAGGTTGAGCCCGAGACCGGCCGAGACGATCGCCTGCTCTCGCTCGCGCACCAGCTGGGTGAGGAACTGGACGAGGTCGATCTCGCTCTTGTTGATCGGAAGCAGTCCGGCCTCGCTTTGCGAGAGGTCGAGCACGTTTTCCACCTGTTCGGTCAGCCGGGCGGCGGCGGTCAGGATCGCATCGACATATTCGGCGGCATTGTCGTCGAGCTCGCCTGCCGCACCGCTCTTGAGGAGCTCGGCATAGCCGCCGATCGAGGTCAGCGGGGTACGGAATTCATAGGACATGTTGGCGAGGAAGCGCGCCTTGACCGCATCCGCTTCCTCGAGCGCCTTGGCACGGTCGCGCAGCGCCTGTTCGGCTTTCTGCGAATCGGTGATGTCGAGCACCGTCAGCAGGCCGTTGCCATCGGGCAGCGGGACCCCGGCAAAGCGCAGGGTGCGACCATCGGCGAGCCCCAGCTGGCCCTGGGTCTGCTTGCGATCGAGCGTCGCCGCGCGCACCACCGCGCCGATCCGCTTCGCTTCCTCGGGCCGGGCGAGGTTCTCGCCGATCGCCGTAAGCAAGGCATCGGCGTTGGGGTGGGTATCGAGAAATTCGCTGGAAAGGCCCCAAGTCCCGGCAAAGCTGCGGTTCCACAGCTGCAGCGAACCATCGGGCGCGAAGATCGCCAACGCCTCGAACAGGCTGTCGAGCGTGGCAGTGCGGGTTCGCAGCAGCGTGTCGCGGGTCGCCGAAAGCGCGAGGCTTTCGGTGCGGTCCTCGGCGATGAAAACCATGCCGCCATCGGGCGAAGGCTGCGCCACGACCCGGAGATGCTGGCCGCCTGGCAAAGGCCACGCCTCCTCGCGCATTTCGGCGCTGTCGAACCAGCCGACATGTTCACGGCGCCATTCGGGGAAATCGCGGACTTCGGGGGTGCGGCCCTTCTCGCGCGTATCCGAAAGGAAACGCTCGAAGCTCGTGCGCTCGCGCACCGCGCCTTCGTCGAGGTCGAAGATCCGTCGGAAGGGCGTGTTGGCGAATGCGAGCTTTTCGTTGGCGTCGAACTGCGCCACCCCGACCGAAAGCTGGTCGAGCATCGCGCGCTGGGCTTCGCGAAACGCCCGGAATTCCCGGCGAACCTGCTGCTGTTCTTCGATGTCGATCGCGTAACCGGTCACGCCCTCGCGCCCCAGCGGCTGATCGCTGACCTTCAAGGTCCGGCGCGCGCCGTGGATCGTCGCCGTGGTCGTGCGCGAATCGGCCTCGCCGCTCTCGAAGACGCGGCGCGCGCGCTCGGCCGGGCTGGTGCCCTCATCCTCTTCGAGAAGCTCCACCTGGCTCTCGATCACGCTTGCCGCGTCGGCCGCACCGACTGCGTCGACATAGGCCTGGTTGACCAGCTGCAGTTTCATGTCGCGGCCACGAAACCACATCGGCACCGGCGCGGCTTCGATCAGGCCCACAAGCGCGGCAAAATCGCTCTCGGCCTGCGCCGCGGCGCGGCGCAATTTCGCCAGTTCGCTTTCGCTCTCGGTGAAATCGAACACCCAGACAAGAGCCGCGCCGCCGGGGGAAACGTGCGGGTCGGCAAGCGTTCCGTGCAGCGCGAGACTGCGGCGCGAGCGCGGCGAGGTGATCGAGAGCCTGAAGGGCGCGCCGCTCTTCTGGGTCAGGCGCACCTTTTCCGAAAGCTTGCGCAATTGTGCCTCGGTGAGCCCCTGCGCCTCACCGTCATCCTCGCCGCCTGCCAGTTCGCTGAGATATTTGGGCATCGTGTCGAGGCCGAGCCAGCGCGCGAGCCGTTCGGGCGCCTCGATCCGCCCATCGACGCGCACCAGCATCGGCACCGCCGGGGCGAGGTCCATCATGCGCTGCATCCGCCGCAGCGACTTGTGCAGGACCTTGGCTCTACGGGTCCGCATCGATGCGCGCACGATCATCCATGCCGCCGCCGCAGTCCATGCGGCGAGCACCAGTCCAATCACGACAAGGGCAAGCGGCGACAATTCCATCGTGTTGCAGCTATGCCGAGCGCTCGCCGCTTGCAACGCCCCCGATACGAAAAGCCCCCGCAAATCCGTCGATTTGCGGGGGCTCGGTTCTTATTCGCGGGATCTGGCCGCGTAATCAGTAACGATAGTGATCGGGCTTGAACGGACCTTCCTGCGGCACGCCGATGTAGTCGGCCTGCTTCTTGGAAAGCTGCGTCAGTTCCACGCCGAGCTTTTCGAGGTGCAGCGCCGCGACCTTTTCGTCGAGGTGCTTGGGCAGGACGTAGACATCGTTGTCGTATTCGTCCGCCTTGGTGAACAGCTCGATCTGGGCGAGCGTCTGGTTGGTGAAGCTCGCGCTCATCACGAAGCTCGGGTGGCCGGTGGCACAGCCCAGGTTCACCAGACGACCCTTGGCGAGGATCAACAGGTTCTTTCCATCGGGCAGGGTCACCATGTCGGTGCCTTCCTTGATCTGCTTCCACTCGTAATTGTCGAGCGCGCTGATCTGGATCTCGCTGTCGAAGTGGCCGATATTGCACACGATGGCCATGTTCTTCATCGCCTTCATGTGCTCGCCGGTGATCACGTCCTCGTTACCGGTCGCGGTCACGAAGATGTCGGCGCGCTTGACCGCTTCTTCCATCGTGACGACTTCGAACCCGTCCATCGCCGCCTGAAGCGCGCAGATCGGGTCGACTTCGGTCACCATCACGCGGGCGCCGCCATCGCGCAGCGAGGCAGCAGAGCCCTTGCCGACGTCGCCGTAACCAGCAACGCAGGCGACCTTGCCCGCGAGCATCACGTCGGTTGCGCGGCGGATCGCGTCAACAAGGCTTTCCTTGCAGCCATAGAGGTTGTCGAACTTCGACTTGGTGACGCTGTCATTGACGTTGATCGCGGGGAACGGGAGCTTGCCCTGCTTGGCGATCTGGTAAAGCCGCATGACGCCGGTGGTCGTCTCTTCCGAAACGCCCTTGATGGCCTTGACGCTGCGCGTGAGGTAGCCGGGCTTTTCATTGACGAACGCCTTGAGCGCGCGCTGGAACTCGATTTCCTCGGCGTTCTGCGGAGCGGGCAGTTCCTCGCCCGCTTCGATCCGGGCGCCCCACAGCGCGAACATGGTGGCATCGCCGCCGTCGTCGAGGATCATGTTGGCGGTGAGGTCGGGATCGGCTTCGGTCGACCAGTTGAAGATGCGGCCGACATAGTCCCAATAATCGGCGAGGCTTTCACCCTTGATCGCGAAAACCGGGATGCCCTGGTCGGCGATCGCGGCTGCGGCGTGATCCTGGGTCGAGAAGATGTTGCAGGTCGCCCAGCGCACTTCCGCGCCAAGAGCCACCAGCGTCTCGATCAGCACGGCGGTCTGGATCGTCATGTGGAGCGAGCCGGTGATCCGCGCGCCCTTGAGCGGCTGCGACGAACCGTATTCCTCGCGCAGGGCCATGAGACCCGGCATTTCGGTTTCGGCGATCGCGATCTCGTCGCGACCATATTGTGCAAGGGCGATGTCCTTGATGACGTATTCGGACGAAAGCGTGGCGGTGGCCATTGGGGTCTCCTGAAGATAGAAAGCGTATGTCTTGATCTGTTGCCCCGCGCCCTAGCGCCGGGGGCACAAACACGCAAATATAAACTTATCTTTATATCTGTAATTGTTGCCCGCGCTGCGCGAGCTCCTATATCGTGTCGCCAAGCACCCGGTTCACGAAAGGAAATGCCAAGATGACGATTTCTGTAGGCGACAAGCTCCCCGAGGCCACGCTGATCAAGGCCACCCCCGAAGGCCCGCAGCCCGTCAAGGCGAGCGATTATTTCGCGGGCAAGAAGGTCGCGCTGTTCTCCGTCCCCGGGGCCTTCACCCCGACCTGTTCGGCCAAGCACCTGCCCGGCTTCGTCGAGAAGGCCGACGAGCTCAAGAGCAAGGGCGTCGACGAGATCTGCGCCACCGCGGTCAACGATGCGTTCGTGATGAACGCCTGGAACGAGGCCGCCGGTTCGGACGAGATCACCATGCTCGCTGACGGCAACGGCAATTTCGCCGAGGCGCTGGGCCTGACGATGGACGCGTCGGATTTCGGCATGGGCAAGCGCGGCCAGCGTTTCTCGATGGTGGTGAACGACGGTGTCGTCGAACAGCTCAATGTCGAGCAGCCGGGCGATTTCAAGGTCTCGAGCGCGGAGCACATGCTCGGCCAGCTCTGACGCACGCGCAACAATTTTTGCTGCAACTGCTCACGAAGTTGACAAAGTTGACACCGGGGCGGGCGG
>JBFHIF010000062.1:0-6809 GCA_041596595.1 Erythrobacter sp.
CACCGGGGCCCTTTTTTTATGTCGCGAGGCGGGGTTGTCCGCCGCCAGCCATCGATCGCCGCGTGTTCGAATTGCCATTTCGGGGCATTTGCCGACCGATCGTGCGATTGAAATGCCTCGCAACGTCAGGCCGCGACGACCCAGCCACCAACTCTTCACTCAACCCGAACTTTAATCGCTGTGTGCCTCGACCGGGTCTTCCTGGTCCGATGGGGTTTCCGCCTGCTTTCCCTTGGACGACGTCCTCTCCTGCAAGCGCATGAGGAGCAAGGCTCCCTCGAACAGGAGGAGCAGAGGGATGGCAAGGATGATCTGCGATCCCGGATCGGGCGGCGTGACAATGGCGGCGAGCGCCACGACTCCGACGATGACGTAACGCCGCGCGCCCGCCATCTGCGCGCGGGTCACGATACCGGCGCGATGTAGCAGCATCAGCAGGACGGGCAGCAAAAAGGTCAGCCCGAAGGCGAGGATGAACTGCATCACCAGGTCGAGGTAATCGCCCGCCGCGGGGAGCGCCTCGACAGCCATACCTCCCGCGTCTCCTCCGAACCCGAGGAACCAGCGAAAAGCGGTCGGCATCACGACGAAATAGGCGAGCGACGCGCCGCCGAGGAAAAGCACCGGCGTTGCGATCAGGAAGGGCAGAAAAGCCCGCTTTTCGCGCGCATAGAGCCCGGGCGCAACAAACGCCCATAGCTGGTTGGCGATGATCGGGAAGCTGACCATGAAGCCGGCGAACAGCGCGACCTTGAGGTCGACGAAGAACAGTTCTGGCAGGCGGGTGAAGATCAGCTGCCCTTCCCCTTCGGGAAAGGCTTCCTTGAGCGGCTGGATCAGGAAAGCGAGGATCGGGTCGGCGAAGAACAGGCACACGCCGAAACCCACCGTCAGCGCGAGCACCGAACGGACCAGGCGGCTGCGCAATTCGACCAGATGATCGAGCAGCGGTGCGCGCGTCTCGTCGATATCCTTGATCTCGAAGGCCATGACCCGCTCAGTCCCTGCCCGACTTGCGCGGAGCGAGCGGAAGTTCGGGCGCGTCCTCGTCAGCGCGAGCAGGTTCGGTTCGTTCGGTCGGCGCGTCTGGCACTGGATCGTCGGCGAGCGGGTCAGGCGCGTCTGCCACGCCGCCTGCCACGTCGTCTTCCGCGCCGAGGCGCGCCGGGGGGCCCGTCATCGCGGGCTCATCTGTGCCGGCATTGGCAGCCGAGCGGCGCATGATTTCCTCGTTCTGCGCCTTCCACTTCTTTTCCATATCCTCAAGCTCGGCTTCGCGGACCATCGCATCGATCCCGGTGCGGAAGTGTGCCGAGACGCGACGGATCTGCCCGATCCAGCGACCGGCGGTGCGCATCGCGCGGGGCATTTCCTTCGGCCCGATCACGAGGATCGCGACGATCACGATGACAAGCAGTTCAGCGGCGCCAATATCGAACATTCAGATGCCTTCGGGCGGTGATCCGGCCGCGCACGCAGGAACAGGTCAGCGCGGGGTTTCGCTCGTGTCGCGAGCCTTCGTCTCGGTGCTGGTCGATCCCACGTCCGGCTCGGGCGTTGTTTCCGGACCTACGATCCTGGGGCTGGCAGGAGGGGTCTTGGCATCCTCCTCGCTCATGCCCTTCTTGAAGCTCGAAATGCCCTTGCCAAAATCGCCCATCATCTCGGAAATGCGGCCACGGCCGAACAGGATCAGGATGACCACTGCAACTATGATGATTTGCCAGATGCCGATACCGCCCATGCGAAGTCTCTCAAATTGGTGTCTGGTCCTGATATAGGAGCCTTGAAGCGCGAGCGCCAGTAATGACGCGGGATCGCGGCACGATTATCCCGCCGACGCATCGTCCCAGGGATCGCCGTCACTATCCTCGACATCTTTATCATCGTCGCTCTCGGATTCCTCGTCCGAACTGCCGGCCGCCATCGCTTCCTCGAGCGCATCGTCGACCGGATCGAGAAGCCCTGCGGCGCGCAATTCGTCGATTCCGGGCAAGTCGCGGCGGGAGGACAGCCCGAAATGGTCGAGAAATTCGGGGGTGGTGGCGTAGATCACCGGGCGGCCGGGCACTTCGCGGCGTCCCGCCATCTTGATCCAGCCCATTTCCATCAGGACATCGAGCGTCCCGCCGCTGGTCTGCACCCCGCGGATCGATTCGATCTCGGCGCGGCTGACGGGTTCGTGATAGGCGATGATCGCGAGCACTTCGGTCGCGGCGCGGCTCAGCCTGCGGACCTGTTCGCGCTCGCGCCGCAGCAGGTGGGCGAGATCGGGCGCGGTCTCGAAATGCCAGCGCTTGCCGCGTTCGACCAGCTTGATTCCGCGCTGCTCGTAATGGTCGGCCAAGGCGCTCAGCCCCTCGCGCACCGAAGCATTGTCGAGATCACCCAGATGCTTGGCGAGCTGCTCGACGCTCAGCGGGTCTTCGGATGCGAACAGGGTCGCCTCGAGCGCGCGCTCGATTTCCTCGGGGGAGCGCTCGGGAGCACTCGCTTCGCCGGGACCTTGGTCGTTCGCTTCGCCTTCGCTCACCCGGTTGCCCCCTGCTTCAACCGCCTGATCCTGAGCGGCGCATAGGCTTCGTCCTGCGCCAGTTCGGCCTTGCCCAGCCGGGCGAGTTCGAGCGCGGCGACAAAGCTCGATGCGAGCGCCGAGCGGCGCAGTGCGGGCCCGGCCTGCGGGGGCAGGAAGTCGCGAATATCCATCCAGTCGAGCGTTACACCGAGCATCGCCGAGACCCGGTCGAGCGCGCTGTCGAGCGTCATCACCGGGCGGTTGGAGACATGGTAGATCCGCGGCGCGGTGCGCGCCTTGACCTGTCCGTAGGCCTGGATCAGCGAATAAGCATCGCTCTTCCACAAGGTCTTGCGGTCGATCCTGAGACCTTCGGGTGCGCCGCGCAGGAAAATGTCGCGCCCGATCCGGTCGCGCGCCATCAGCCGCGCGGCGGCTTCGCGCATCGCGCCGAGCCGCTGGAGGCGCAACTGGAGCCTGAGCGCGAGTTCCTCGGGACTGGGATCTTCCTGCTCTTCCTTGGGCAGCAGCAAAGCCGATTTGAGATAGGCCAGCCACGCCGCCATCACGAGGTAGTCGGCGGCGAGTTCGAGCCGCAGCGCCTCGGCGCGCTCGATATAAGTCAGATACTGGTCGACGAGGGACAGGATCGAGATCTGGCGCAGATCGACCTTTTGCCGACGCGCGAGATCGAGCAACAGGTCGAGCGGCCCCTCCCACCCGTCGAGCTCGAGATAGAGAGCATCCTGCGCGCCCTGCCGGTTCTCGCCGCGATCCTCGTCCTCGGCCCAGCCTTCGGGCAGATCGGCTGTCGGTTCACCTGCGCCCGAAGCGCCGCCTGTCAGCATGAATCCGTCCTGCGACATGCTCATGCCGCCTCCCCCGCAAGCGCGAGCAGCGCATCGCGCTTGGCGATCAGTTCGTGCCGCGCTTCAGGGGCATCCGCGCCGACGCGGGTTCCCGCGAGCGCGCGGTCGAGCCGCTGCGCGGTCGCCTCCGACATCGCAGGAAGAACCTCGCAGATGCCTAGCATGTCATCCATCTTTGCCCAGCAATTGAGCACGAGGTCGCACCCGGCCGCGTGCGCGCGGGCCGAGCGCTCGGGGATCGATCCGTCGAGCGCTTCCATGTCGATATCGTCGGTCAGAAGCAGCCCGTCGAAGCCGATCTTGCCGCGGATGATGTCGCGGATGATCGTCTCGGAAAGCGTCGCGGGGTGGTCCGCGTCCCAGGCCGGGAACAACAGGTGGCCGGTCATCCCGATCGGCGCATCGTTGAGCGCGCGAAAAGGCGCGAGATCGGTCTCGAGCTCATCGGCGCTCGCGTGGACGGTCGGCATTTCCTTGTGGGTATCGGTGCTCGACCGGCCGTGGCCGGGCATGTGCTTGATGCACCCCGCGACGCCGCCCAGCGCGAGCCCGTCGAGCACAGCGCGGCCGATCGCCGCGACCTGCATCGGCTCGCTGCCCAGCGCCCGGTCGCCGATCACTTCGTGCGCGTCCTTCTGCCGCACGTCGAGCGGCGGGTGGTAATCGACCGTGATCCCCATCGCCGACAGTTCGAGCGCCAGCGCGCGGGCATTGACACGGGCCGCCTCGATCGCGCTGGCCGGAGCTACCGCATAGAGCCTGTCGAACGCCTCTCCGGCGGGATAGGCGCCCCAGTGGGGCGGGCGCAGCCGCGCGACACGGCCCCCTTCCTGGTCGATCGAGACCAGCAGGCGATCGCGCCCGTGGATCGAGCGTAGGTCGTCGGTGAGAGCGCGCAATTGCACCGGATCGCAGCAGTTTCGGCCGAACAGGATATAGCCAGCCGGGTCGGCCTCGCGAAAGAAGGCGCGCTCGTCATCGGTCAGTGTGGGACCGCTCAGTCCGAAGATCGCCGGTGTCATGGGTAAAGGGTTACAGCGAGAGCCCGGACAGGCAAGCGCACCCCCCACCCATAGTGGGGGAAAACGCAGACCATCCCCAAGGGCTTGTGGTCATCACCTTGGCTTTCTTCGCGGTCAGGGCTTGACCGTGCAATCGAGCCCGTCGGCGCGCAGCGCGCGGCACAGGGCATCGGCTGCGGCGCGGTTTTCGGCCATCGCCTGGAGGCGATAGACGGTCCCGGTATCGATCACGCCTTCGACCACGCGATACCGCACGCCGGACAGTGCGCTGGTCTGGCGCGAGAGCTGCGACCATCCCTGTTCGGCCCGCGCTTTCGAACCGTAGGCGGCGAGCTGGACCGCGACCCCGCTCGCGGCCGACTGCGCAGGCGCATCGGCTGCCACCGGCTTGGTCGCGGCGGGTGTGGGTTTCGGCGCAGGCGTCGGCGTTGCGCGAGCGGCAATCTGGCCTTCGCGTGCGACGCCTTCGCCCACGGCTGGCGCAACATTCCCGGTTCCGGCGAATTCCTTGCCGCCCGGATCTTCCGGCCTTTCCTTGAACGGTCCCTCGGGCGCTTCGATAACGCTGCCATCCGCGACCGGCGTGTCGTCACCGATCCCGCTGGTCATGAACCATATCGCGCCGACGATCCCGAGCAGCAGGGCGAGCAGGATCACCGCAAAGCCGATCACCTGCGCGGTATCGACCCCTCCGGCAGCCTCGTCACCCTCGTCCCCCTCGAGCCAGGGCAGGCTGTCGCCCTCGCTCAGGTCGAGTTCCGAATTCTCGTCGATTTCCTCGTATTCTGCGTCGATTACCACGGCTTGCGCGTCCTTCTGATCAGGTGGCCTATCTAGCACCAGGGATCGGGCGCGTCACATCGATTCGACCGCCTCAACCCCCAGCACCGCAAGGCCGTTGCGGATCACCTGCCCGATCGCGTCGGCAAGGAAAAGCCGTGCCGCGGACAAAGCCGCATCCTGTTCCACGATGAAGCGCTTGTGCGGGTTGTCGTTACCGAGGTTCCAGAAGGCATGGAGTTCGGCCGCGAGATCATAGAGATAGAATGCGATGCGGTGCGGTTCCCTAGCGCGGGCCGCGGATTCGACCATGCGGGGGAATTGCGCGGCGTTGCGGATCAACGCGATCTCCTCTTCGCCGAGCCGATCGAGGCTGTCGGCCGAGGGGGTGAGCCCGGCATCGGCGGCCTTGCGCAAGGTCGAACGGATCCGGGCATGGGCGTATTGGACATAGAAGACGGGATTGTCCTTCGACGCCTCGACCACCTTGGCGAAATCGAATTCCATCTGCGCTTCAGGCTTGCGGGTGAGCATGGTGAAACGCACCACGTCCTTGCCGACTTCCTCGACCACTTCGGCGAGAGTCACGAAATTGCCCGAACGCTTGGACATCTTCACCGGTTCGCCGCCGCGCATCAGCTGGACCATCTGGACCAGCTTGACGTCGAACGGGACCGGTTCGCCCTTGCCCTGCGAGAGCGCGGCGACCGCCGCCTTGATCCGCTTGACCGTGCCCGCGTGATCCGCGCCCCAGATATCGATCAGCTCGTCGGCGCCCTCGGCCTTCTGCATGTGATAGGCGAGGTCGGCACCGAAATAGGTCCACGCGCCGTTCGATTTCCTGATCGGGCGATCCTGGTCGTCGCCGAACTGGGTCGAGCGGAACAGCGGCAGCTCGACCGCCTCCCAGTCCTCGGGCGGGGCCTTGCCCTTGGGCGCTTCGAGCACGCCGTCATAGACCAGGTCGTGTTCGCGCAGCCATGCCTCGGCCGCGTCGGGCTTGCCCGCCGCATGGAGCGCGGCTTCCGAGGCGAAGACATCGTGATGAATGCCCAGCAGCGCGAGGTCGGCCTTGATCAGCTCCATCATCTGCTCGACCGCCTCGGCGCGGAAGATCGGCAGCCACTCCTCCTCGGGCGCATCCTTGAACCGCTCGCCCAGTTCGCTGGCGAGATATTCGCCCACCGGCTTGAGGTAATCGCCCGGATAGAGACCTTCGGGGATATCGCCGATATCCTCGCCCAGCGCCTCGCGGTAGCGAAGGTGCGCCGAGCGCGCGAGCACGTCGACCTGGCCGCCGGCATCGTTGATGTAATATTCGCGCACGACATCGTGACCGGCGAATTCGAGCAGGCTCGAAAGCGCATCGCCAACCACCGCGCCGCGGCAATGCCCCATATGCATCGGGCCGGTCGGATTGGCCGAGACATATTCGACATTGACCGTCCGCCCGGTGCCGATCTGCGAGCGGCCATAGGTCGTGCCCAGCCGCGCGCTCGCGCCGAGTTCGGCCAGCCATGCCTGCGGATCGAGCCGGAGGTTGATGAAGCCGGGCCCCGCGATCTCGGCAGAGGCGATGCCCTCGACCGCTTCGAGCCGCGGCACGATCTGCTCGGCCAGCGC
>JBFHIF010000063.1:0-6649 GCA_041596595.1 Erythrobacter sp.
AGCACAACCTTGCCAAGGTTGGGGTCGGGCGTTCGAATCGCCTCGCCCGCTCCATTTTCCTGTTTCTTGATGGTAACACACGCCCTCGGGCGTCGGGCTCCTGCCCGTCGGCGTCTCGCGTCGCGAGATCGGCTTGGAACACCTGTGTTCATGTAAGGTTGGTATCACGCAAGGCCTTGCACTTCGCCGCACCGGCGCTAGTGCGTGTTACGTTATCTCATAATCAAAATCGGGTATGAATCGATGAAGCTTGTTCCGTCTACTCTTGCGCTTTCCACCGCGCTTTTTTTCGCAGCATCGCCGGCAATGGCCGCCGATACCGCGCAGCAAGACAGGGATGATCCCGAAGCGGCGGCCGAGGCCGACCGTGTCGAAGATGATCTCCACAGCCGCCGCGTGGATTACAAGGGCAACATCGTCGTCACCGCCGCCGGGCTCAAGCAGTTCGATCTTCTTGCCGGAACCAGCGTGTTCGAGAGCGAAGATATCCAGCGCAACCTCGCCGGCCAGATCGGCGATGTCCTTGCCAAGCTGCCGGGCGTGTCGGCGACCGGCTTTGCGCCGGGTTCCTCGCGCCCCGTGCTGCGCGGTTTCCAGGGCGAACGCGTCCGCGTGCTGGTTGACGGGATCGGAACCGCCGACGTGTCGAACACCTCGGTCGATCACGCCACTTCGATCGATCCGCTGACCGCGGAGAGGATCGAAGTCCTGCGTGGCCCCGCAGTGCTGCTCTACGGCAGCCAGGCGATCGGCGGCGCGGTCAACGTGATCGACAAGCGCATTCCCACTCGCCTTCCGGCCGAGGGTTTCCATTTCGATGCGCTGGCGGCCGCGGACAGCGCCAGCGACCTGAGGACCGGTGGCGCGTCGCTCGACCTGCCGGTGGGGCAAAGCCTCGTGCTCCATGTCGATGGAAGCTGGCGCAAGTCGGAAAACCTCGAGATCGCGGGCTTCCAGCTTTCGCCCTCCTTGCGCGCTGAGCTGCTCGCCGAAGCGGCAGAGGAGGAACGCGAAGGCGAATTCGAGGAAGCCGCCGAACTGCGCGAAGCGGCGGGCCAGCAGGGCTTCATCCCCAATACCGGAAGCGAAACCTGGACCGTGAATGGCGGCTTCGGACTGATCCTCGGCGAAAGCACGTTCGGCGCGTCGGTCGGCTATTACGACACGCAATATGGCGTGCCCACCCGACCGGGCATCGCTCATCACGGCCACGAGGGCGGTGAAGAGGAAGAGGGCGAGGAATTCGTCTCGATCGCGCTCGACCAGGTCCGCGCCGACTTCAAGGCCGACATCTTTCTGGGCGACGGTTTCTTCTCCAATCTCAAGCTGCGCGCAGGCTATTCGGACTACGCGCACACCGAATTCGAGGGCGACGAGGTCGGCACCACCTTCGACAGCGAAGCGATCGAGGCACGCGCCGAACTGGTGCAGAATCCGCGCGGCACATCGCGCGGCGCGATCGGTCTTCACTACCGTTTCCGAGACTTCGCCGCCGATGGGGCCGAAGCCTATGTCGCGCCCAACCTCACCGACCAGATCTCTGTCTTCGCCCTGCAGGAATTCGGGCGCGGGCCGTTCCAGATCGAACTCGCGGGTCGCTACGAACTGACTGACGTCTCCGCGCCGACCCTCGGCCTCGAGCGCGATTTCGACACCCTGTCAGGCGCGCTTGGGCTTATCTTCGAGGGCGAAGAGACGTTCCGCACCGGGATCAACCTGTCGCGCGCCGAACGCGCTCCGAGCGCCGAGGAACTGTTCTCCAACGGCCCGCACATCGCCACCCAGGCTTTCGAGATCGGCGACCCCGACCTCGCTTCCGAAAAGGCGTGGGGCATCGAAGGGTTCGTGCGCGGCAAGACCGACTGGGCGACCTTCAACCTCGCGGTCTTCAAGCAATGGTTCGACGACTACATCTACCTCTCCGAGACCGGCGACGAGGAGGACGAGCTGCCGGTGTTCGCCTATCTCCAGCAGGATGCCGAATATTTCGGCGTGGAAGGCGACGTGAGAGTTCCGCTGCTCGATACCGGATCGCTCGCGCTGCTCGCCGACTTTGCCGGGTCATACGTTCGCGCCACGCTTGGCGATGGCAGCAATGTCCCGCGCATCCCGCCCGTGAGCCTGCTCGGAGCGCTCGAGGCGCAGACCCGCGCCTTCGATGTTCGCGGCGAGGTCCAGTGGTTCGCCGAGCAGGACAAGGTCGCGGCGTTCGAAACCCCGACCGACGGTTTCACCCTGGTCAACGCGCTGGTCTCGTGGCGTCCGCTCAAGACCAACGAGAACCTCACCCTGCAGTTCGCCGCCGACAACATCTTCGATGTCAGCGGTCGCCGCCATGCGAGCTTCACCAAGGAATTCGTGCCGATGGCCGGACGCAATTTCCGGGTCAGCGCACGGCTGAGTTTCTAACTCGATCCTTTCCTAGCTTTCCGCGGCGAAGGTCAGTTCGGCGTGCTCCTCGAGCCGCCGGACGAGATCTTCGCCGAGGAAGGAACCCGGGGTTCCGATCCCGCCCGGACCATCGCTGTTGGCAAGCGCGATCCCGGTTTCGGACAGCATCCGGCTGGTCGAGCCGTAGCCGGGATCGTAGCGCCCCTTGACCGCGTAATGCAGCGTTTCGCCGCCACCGTTGTCGGCATCCTTCTCGGCGACGAACAGCACGTCGTAGAAGCCGGTTTCGCGCTCCTCCTTGCTCGGCCCTTCGCCGGGTTTGGGCGGCTTGGCCCCGAACGGGTTCTTCATCATTTCGGTCGCCGCCTCGGCCATCTTGCGGCCCGCATCGCCGGGGCTGGTGAGCATCATCTCGTCATAGCGGAAGTCCTCGCCGTAAGGGTGACCGAGAAGGAAGTTGGTGCGGTGGACGTTCTTGGTGTTGATCGGCGCCATCACGAACGGCGCGGCCCACTTGTCGAGATCCTTTTCGTGGCGCGGGATCATGCCCGAAGGCTGGTCCGGCCCGTCGAAACCCGGTGTCAGCGCAAAGGGATCGCGCAGCACGTTGATAAGCCGGGGGTTCTTTGCCGCCGCCTTCATCGTCGCGCCGAGGCTCGCCGCGGTCCCCCCCGAAAAGGTCCCCTTCATCGCGCGCACCCGGCCGCGGATGCGCGGCGCCGGCTTGCCCCAGCGTTCCTTCGCCAGTTTCTGCGTCATCAGCACGCCGAGATCGAAGGGGATCGAATCGAACCCGCTCGAAAAGCAGATCCGCGCGCCGGTCTTTTTCGCGTCGTCCTCATGCTGGGCGATCTTCTCGGCCATCCACGCCGGCTCGCCGCACAGATCGGCATAATCGGTCCCGGTCTTGACGCAGGCGGCGAGCAGCTTGTCGCCGTAGAGCTGGTAGGGGCCGACCGTGGTGAGCACGACCTTGGTCCGGCGACACATCTTTTCCAGGTCGGCGGCATCGTCGGCATCGGCGACCACCAGCGGAATGTCTGCGGGCGCGCCGATTGCGTCGCGAACCGTTTCCAGCTTGTCGAGGCTGCGGCCCGCCATCGCCCATTTCGGCCCGTCGTCGCGGTCGCCATAGTGATTGGCGAGATATTCGGCGACCAGCCTCCCGGTGTAACCGGTCGCGCCGAACACGATGATATCGAAATCGCGGGTGTCGCGGGAATTGGCAGCCATGTCAGTCTCCTTTGCCAATCCTTGTGCGGCGAGCGCGGGCACGAGTCAAAACATAGCGCGATGCTGCACCTGCGAAGAAAGTTGACAAAGGTGACACCGGACGGAGCGCGGAGTTCATAGCTTTTCGCTGTGAGAACAGCCAATTAGGCCGCATCGGCGAAGTTGACACTTTCGCGCAAGAAAATGCGCGTCGGGCTAGAGTTGGGCTGTAATCGGTCATGGCGCTGCGGCGACCATGGCAGCGGACGGCGCGGTAGGAAAACGCGCTCCCCTTGCCCCGGCTGGCGTTGTGTGGGACCTTCTGCGTCGGGGGGAAATCATATGCAGCGTCCGTTTGGCTTCTGGACTGCCGTTTCGATGGTGGTCGGTCTCATGATTGGTGCCGGGATTTATGTTCTTCCGAGCGATCTTGCTGAGTTCGGCTGGACCTCGGTCGCGGGCTGGATCATTACCGGCGCCGGGGTTCTGATAATCGGACGCCTGATTGTTGAACTTCACCGCAAATACCCGGAGGAGCCAAGCGCCCTCACCATTTCCGGCGATATTCTCGGCCTCTTCGCGGCGCGTCTGGTGGCCTGGAGTTACTGGTTCGGGCTTGTGGTTGGTTCCGCGATCCTGGCGATGGCTGCTGCCGACTATTTGATCTTCCTTCTTACGGACGTCGAGGCTGGTGGCTGGTGGAAACCGGTCATCGCAACCCTCATTCTCTGCTCGCTCGTGGTATTGAACCTTCGCGGGGTGAAGGGCGTCGGCAGGTTTCAGGTGGCAACCACCCTCTTGAAGGTGCTTCCACTCGCACTGGTGATCGCAATCGTTGCTTACCTCGTATTCGCAGTGCCCGAGACGTACACCGCAACCCAGTCCGAACCTTTCGCAGTCTCGCTCCTTACTCCGGCGCTCGGCGTCACATTTTTTGCTGTCCTGGGGTTCGAGGGGGCGAGTCTGGTTGCACAACGGGTGCGCGACCCCGAGCGGAATGTCATGCGAGCGACCATGTTTGGTCTCGCATTTGTCCTGATCATCTATTTCCTGGTGAGCACCGGTATCCTGCTTGCAACCCCCGCTGAGGAGTTGCGCGGTCTAAGCGCCCCTGTCGCAGCCTTTGCATCCCGACACGCTGGCTCATGGGCTGGAAACGGGATTGCGATGTTTGCAGTCATCTCGGCAATTGGCTGCCTCAATGCATGCATTTTGCTGCTGGGCGAGGTTCCATTCGGAATGGCTCGCGATGGCCAATTGCCAGACTGGGTTGCTCCCGGCAGCGATCGCGGGGTCGGTAGCCGCCCGCTAGTCGTCGGATCCGTAGTTGCTGCAACGGTGATCCTGATGAACTCGAACACTGTCGGCGCTCAGGTTTACGACTTCCTGCTCCGGCTTACGGTCGCAGCGAGTATCTGGTTTTACGCCGGGATATGCCTCGCCGCCCTCAAGGAAGGCACAAAGCCAGTATTGGCGGTGCTGGGCTTGGGGTTCTGCGGCTGGATTCTTTATGGCTCAGGTACGGAGGCGAGCATCCTGGGCGTGTGCCTCATGCTGGTTGGCGCCGTCCTTCATTTCCTGATCGGTGGACGCACAAGGTCGAGAGGAACTGCTCCGGCCTGATCAAGGATAAGCGGGCGCGCTTTACAGCCGCGGCAGGGTGACCCCGCGCTGGCCCATATATTGGCCCGCGCGGTCATTGTAGCCCGTCTCGCAGCGTTCGTTGCCCGTCTGCGCCTCACGCTGGATTGCAGGCATTCAAAGAACAGAAATCATTTTCGGGCTTGGCGCGCATGCTCGGCCAGTGCGTCTTCCAGCCTGGCATATGTGAAGTGCCCGACGCGATATTGAACCAGGGTTTCGGCTGTAATCCCTAGCGGGAGCGGGTCCGCAGCACCGGGCTTGAGCGAGCCGCCTTCGCTTTCCCATTCCCCAGTTCCTGGTTGGTCGGGTTTTTTCGCGGTTGAAGGCGTTTTCATGTCACTGTTCCTCGAGAGGTTGGCGTTCGTCAGCAGGCCAGCCCATATCGGACAAGCCATTGGCCTTGCGCCAGCTGGCGATCCGTTTCGCACGTCCGCCCATCGCTTCGACAGCCTTGGCGCGATCTTCGGCTGAACCCGAACGGTCCGCTTTCATGGCCGCAAGCTGGTGATCGAAAAGAAACTGGTTCATCGGCATGGGACAAATCCGTGCAAGAGGGACCGGGGCGAGAGCCGGGAGCGGATTGCTCCCGGCCCTGCCGTCGGAATCAGCCCTGCTGAGTGCTGGCCTGTTCCTTCTGGCTCTCGCCGTCGCCCTGCTGGTGCTGCAGGCTCACGGCACTTTTCTTGCCGCCGTCGACTTCGCTGGTTTCGTAGCTGTAGCGCTGATCGACCTTCGGCGTCTGGCCTTCCTGCTGCAGGTCGGCCTTGGCGAACCGGAGAGCGTCGCCGCCCTTTTCGGGGGTGATCGAGCCGGTGCCCGAGCTGCTGTCGTAGCTCTTGATCTTGCCATAATGTGTCATGTTTCATTCCTTCGAACGAGGGTGCAGCGCGCCAGGATTGACCTAGCTGCGACTAAGAGGCGGAACTGAAGGAAAGGGCTTCCGATTCAGGAAGCGATGACCGTCGATCTCGACTGGTAGCTGATCATGAGATGGCTATGGCGGGCCACGGTTACAACCGGACGTGCGGCGATATGTCGTTCAAGGGGGAGTGGCCGCTATCGGGTCTTTGCCCGACCGTTCGGTCGGGGCACATCGCTCGCTGGGTGGAGATCTCTCTAACTGGGTGGTAAACTGCCATCCCCTCAAAGGAATTGGCGACCGAGGAGGAAAGAGTGGGAGGGACTCACGGGCGGGAGTCGAACCCGCCAAGACGACACATTGCTGTCCCGCCCACGCCGACCGTGTCAGAGCCGATGCCAGCTTAACGAAATATCGCAATGTCAGCAATCGGGTCGTTAGCGGACAGGCAACTTTTCGCCGTTTGACCACCGGAACCCGACATTCCGCTTACGGCCGAATTCCTGCAGTTCGCTGCGGTCCAACTCCCGGACTCGAAATAGG
>JBFHIF010000064.1:0-6608 GCA_041596595.1 Erythrobacter sp.
AGCTCTTGGCAACATTGACCGCGTCCTGGCCGGTGAGGCTGTCGACCACCAGCAGCACCTCGGTCGGTGCCGAAACGCTGGCGACGGCTTTCATCTCGGCCATCAGCGCTTCGTCGACGTGCAGGCGACCCGCAGTATCGAGCAGCAGCACGTCGAAATTCTGCAGCCGCGCCGATTCCATCGCGCGCCGCGCGATATCGACAGGCTGCTGGCCTGCAACGATCGGCAAGGTCGCGACGTCGACCTGCTGCCCAAGCACGGCGAGCTGTTCCTGCGCCGCGGGACGGTTGACGTCGAGCGAGGCCATCATGGCCTTCTTGCCGTGCTTCTCGCGGATTCGCTTGGCGAGCTTGGCGGTGGTGGTGGTCTTGCCCGATCCCTGCAGGCCGACCATCATGATCACGACCGGCGGCTTCGCCTCGAGCACGAGGTCCACCGTCTCGTGGCCGCCCAGCGTCTCGACCAGCTCGTCATGGACGATCTTGACGACCTGCTGCCCCGGCTTGACCGATTTCAGGACTTCCTGGCCGATCGCCTTTTCGGTGACCGCGTCGATGAAACGCCGTGCCACAGGGAGCGCCACGTCGGCCTCGAGCAGCGCCACCCGGACTTCGCGCATCGCGTCGCGCACGTCCTGTTCCTTGAGCGATCCGCGGCCCTTGAGCTTGTCGAAAACGCCGCCAAGGCGATCGGACAGATTGTCGAACACGTGGCATCAACTCCTTCCAGGCGCCCTCGCGGATGCCTGTAAAACGCGAAAAACGCCGGCGGACGAAACCTCGTCGGCCAGCGTGCGGAATTCCCTCTTCGGGAAGTCCGGCTTGTATGGTTCGATGGTGGAGCCTAGCGGGATCGAACCGCTGACCTCAACACTGCCAGTGTTGCGCTCTCCCAGCTGAGCTAAGGCCCCAGATCATCGATTTTGCGTGCCTAATATTATAGGCTCGAAACCTCGCTATCGCAAGGAGCGCGCCGATTAGTCGCGCCCCTCGCGAAACGCAAGTCCTAATTGTCGTCGTCGTCGTCGTCGCCCTTGCCCTTGGAAACGCCAAGGTCATCGTCGCCGCCGAGATCGACATCGTTGTCGGGCGAATCGTCGTCATCGTCGATGTTCTCGATGTCCTTGAGATCATCATCGTCATCGGCAAGGTCGCTATCCGCTTCGCCTTCCTTCTTCTTCTTTTCCTCTTCCTCGAACGGAATCGGCTGCTTCGACTTGAGCACCGGCTCGGGAGTCCATTCCTCGCCGCACTCGATGCAGGTCACCGGATCATCCTTGCCGAGGTCGTAGAAGCGTTCCCCGCATTTGGGGCAGGAACGCTTGGTGCCCCATTCTGGCTTCGCCATAATGTCATCAGTCCTTAAAAATCATCCGCGACGGCTCGCGGGAAAGATGCGTCGATACGAAAATATCGGTTCGGGCAATCGGGCCGGAACCGCAGGCGCGGCGCGCCTTGCCAGAAGGGGGCGGCGCTGTCAAAGACCTGCGCTCCATGACCATGCATCGTTTCACCCAAAGCGCCGCGCTCACAGGCCGAATCCGTGTCCCGGGCGACAAGTCGATCAGCCACCGCGCACTGATGTTCAGCGCGCTGGCGGTCGGCGAAAGCACCGTCACCGGCCTGCTCGAAGGTGAGGACGTGATCGCCACTGCCGAGGCGATGCGGCAGATGGGCGCCCGGATCACCCGCGACGAGGATGGCACCTGGCGGATCAACGGCGTGGGCCTCGGCAGCCTGGTCGAACCGGGGCGCGCGCTCGACATGGGCAATTCGGGCACTTCGACGCGGCTGCTGATGGGCCTTGTCGCGAGCCACGGCTTTGCTGCGACCTTCGTCGGCGATGCGAGCCTTTCGGGGCGACCGATGATGCGGGTGATCGAACCTCTTTCGCTGATGGGCGCGAGCATCGAAGCCTCGGCTGGCGGCACGCTGCCGCTGATGATGCGCGGCGCATTGCCCGCAGTTCCGATCAGCTATCGCCTCCCCGTCGCCTCGGCACAGGTCAAGAGCGCGGTGCTGCTCGCCGGCCTCAACACGCCGGGAATCACCCGCGTGATCGAACCCATCGCCACCCGCGACCACACCGAGCGAATGCTTGCAGGGTTCGGCGTCAAGATCGAGATCGGAGAAGATGGTGGAGACCGGGTCATTGCGGTCGAGGGCGAGGCCGATCTCACGCCGCAGCACGTCGAAGTTCCGGGTGATCCGTCTTCAGCCGCGTTTTTCCTTGTCGCGGCTTCCATCGTCCCCGGCAGCGACCTGGTGATCGAGAATGTCGGGATGAACCCCACCCGTGCCGGGATCGTCCACGCGCTGCGACAGATGGGTGCCGATATCGAGGAACTGGACCCGCGCGAGGTGGGCGGCGAGCCGGTCGCCGATCTGCGGGTCCGGCACGCCGCGCTCAAGGGTGTGGAGATCGATCCTGCGATTGCGCCGAGCATGATCGACGAGTTTCCCGCGCTGTTCGTCGCCGCTTCGTTTGCCGACGGGGTCACGACCACGAGCGGGCTCGATGAATTGCGGGTCAAGGAAAGCGATCGGCTCGCGACAATGGCCGATGCGCTGACCCTTGCCGGTGCAAGCGTCGAGGAACGCGAGAATGGTTTGGTCATCACCGGAAGCGCGGGGGAGAAATTGCGGGGCACGCCGGGTCAGGCCGCGGTGAAGACCCGGCTCGATCATCGCATCGCGATGAGCATGGCGGTGGCCGGCCTCGCCAGCACGGATGGCGTCTTGGTCGATTCGATCGCTCCGATCGCGACGAGCTTCCCCACCTTTACCCAGTTGATCGGAGACGCATCTTCATGAGCCAGGCGCTCGACATCTACAGCCTGATCGGGTTCGTCGGCACGGCCTGCATCATCGCCGCCTATGCCTATCTGACCTACGTGGACAAGCCCAACCCGTTCGTGCTGCACGGGACTAACCTTGCCGGGGCCGCGCTGCTGACGATCAGCCTCCTGGTCCACACCAACTGGCCCAGCCTCGTTCTCGAGGGATTCTGGGCGGCGATCGCCGTGTACGGGATTGCCAAGGCGCTGCGAGCAAGGCGCAGGGCGACGGCACGATGAAGCGCCGCATCTTCGCCGCACTAGCTCTGCTCGGCTTTGCCGCCGGATCAACGCTGTACTGGAATGGCGGGTCATTCGATCCGTTGACCGGCGCGATCAATCTGGCCGCCGCATTGGCCGGTCTCGCGCTCCTGCACTATCGCTGGAAACGCCGGGATGCCCGCCGGATCGGCCCCGACAAGGCGCGGGATATCTTCTCATGATCATCGCCGTCGACGGCCCGACCGCCTCAGGCAAGGGAACGATCGCGATGCGGCTCTCCGAGCATTTCGGCGTTGCGCATCTCGATACCGGGCTGCTCTATCGTGCGGTCGGCCGCCAGGTCGCGCTCAATGGCGGCGATCCCGATGACGAAGCGGATGCGCTCGCGGCAACCGCATTTCCCGACGAACTGCTCGACGATGACATTCTCCGCTCCGAGGAAGTCGGAGGGCTGGCAAGCCGTGTCTCGATCCACCGCGCGGTTCGCGATGCGTTGCTCGAACGCCAGCGCGCATTTGCCCTGCAGTCCGGAGGCGCGGTCCTCGACGGGCGCGATATCGGGACCGTGATCGCTCCCGATGCCGACGTGAAACTGTTCATCACCGCCACGGTGGAGGAGCGGGCTCGGCGGCGGTGGCTGGAGATGTGCAGTCGCGGCAAGGACATCGCTCTGGAGGAAATCGAAAGCGATATCGTTCGCCGCGATGCGCGAGACAGCAATCGTGCTGATGCGCCGCTCAAGGCTGCGCCCGATGCGCTGGTGATCGATACCACCGGTCTCGACCGTGACGAGGCATTCGAGGCGGTTCTGCGTTCGGTCCGCGATGCGCTCGACGACTAGCGGGTCAATCTTCTGCCTCGCGCGTCAGGCAAATCGCATCGTCTTCGAGCGCGATCCCGGTGCAGTTGGCGGTCTTCCAGGCAATGTGGCCTTCGATCGCGTCGCAATCGGCAAAGCGCAGTTCGACCGCCTCGCCGATTTCCTGCCCCAGATCCGCGCCAATACCTAGCCCGCTAGGCGAGATGTTGACCAGCGGGAGGGCTTTCCCGGCGTGCTCGATAGTCGAAGGCGCTGTCGCATATTCGATCGGAAAACGCGCTTCGGCCCGGTGGTTGCAGGAGCGTTCGACTTCGCGGGAAATCAGCGATGACAATTCGTGATTGCCCGTGCTCTTCTTGCGCCTGAGCAAGGGCTCTTCGGCATATCCGAGCCGGATCTTTTCGCGCCTTGGCAGGTGGTCGCCTTCGCTCTTTTCATCATCGTTCGCGGTAATGCGCAAAAGGAAATCCAGCGTGTCACCCGTCATCGGCTGAGTGAACTTCAGACCTGTGCGCTGGCCGTTGCTCCAAACGAATTCCGCCCGCGCCTCGATCGAACCGGGCATGGCGAGTTCGATGCTATTGAAGCGCCCCCCGAGAACGAGTCCCCCCTCGATCGTGCAGCCCTGCTCGGACAGCTCGGTGATGGTCGCTATATCGGGCGATCGCCCGCTTTCTCGCAAGGTGATCGGCACTGCGCACTCTTCGCGGCTTGCGAGACGGCGATCCTCCCGGGTTGGGCTTCGGTCCGGTTTTGATATCAAGAACATCTGCTACCCCTCCATTCGGCATGACCAAAACAGACCCATATTCGCGACGGGAACAAGGCGCTCGACGGGGGAGGTCTCAACCAAGGACACGGCCGGCGCAAAGTCTTAACGGATTTTAACCATGTGGCGCGGAACGCGCGCTGCCCTTGTCAGCCGGGCTGCGAAGGGGCATTCTCGGAAAAGGCACATAACAAACGGGCGCATCACGGGTCGCTTGGACGGTCATGCCGACTCCGAGCCTAGGGTGCTGTCGGTCTGCATCGTCACGGACGGGAGACTGACCCATGAAAAAAATTGTGATTGCAGCCGCCTTGCTGTGTTTTGCCCCCGTTTCCGCGCAGGCGGAACACTGGGATGTCATCGGCGCCAAGCTGAAGGATGACTGCCCGATGGCCAAATACATGGCGATCGTCAAAGACTTCAACGAATGGGGCAAGGCTTATGGCTACCGTGCTACCGTGCTGACTCCGATTCAGGATAACGACCAGCAGACCATCTGGTGGATCGGGAGATCGGAGAACGCCGCGAAGTTCGGGGCAGCCTGGGACGCCTGGCGTGACGGTCAGGCCGATTCCAGTTCCGCACCCGCGCGCCTGCAGGCGCGCTTCCGCGCGTGTTCGACAAACACGTCCCGCAGCGGTTACGACGCCTGGTAACGCCGCCGATCCCGTGTCCCCGCCGTGCCATGCGCGGGGACACGGCCGGCAGGTGATTGCTGGCGCGGGTTCGGGGCCGCGCGCGAGCCGCCCTCGCCCTGCTTTTTCCTTGCATCTGCGCCCTCTTTGGCATAGTCGCCCGCGCGTTCTCGCAATCATTTTCGGTTGAAGAACCTTCGCGGCGGCATTCGGTCCTGCGGAGATGTCGGCCTCTTGCCCCGTTAGCCCGAGCAATGGTGCCTGGGAGACGGTGAAAGACCCCGGTAAAACCGGTGGCCGGTAGCAAAACGATTGAACAGGAAACTGTAACATGGCGACTTCGCCCAACCCAACGCGCGACGATTTCGAAGCGCTTCTCAACGAACAGCTCGGCGGCGCCGGCGACGAAGGCTTTGAAGGCCGCGTCGTCAAGGGCACCGTCACCGCGATCGAAGGCGGCAGCGCCGTGATCGACGTGGGCCTCAAGTCCGAAGGCCGCGTGAACCTCAAGGAATTCGCCCGCGTCGACGGCGAACACGGCCTCAGCGTCGGTGACGAAGTCGAAGTCTATGTCGACCGCGTCGAGAACGCCGACGGCGAAGCAATGCTCAGCCGCGACCGCGCCCGCCGCGAAGCCGCTTGGGACAAGCTCGAAAACGAATTTGGCGAAGGCAAGCGCGTCGAAGGCCGCATCTTCGGCCGCGTCAAGGGTGGCTTCACCGTCGACCTCGACGGTGCCGTGGCCTTCCTTCCCGGCAGCCAGGTCGACATCCGCCCGGTGCGCGACGTCACCCCGCTGATGGACATGCCGCAGCCCTTCCAGATCCTCAAGATGGACCGCCGCCGCGGCAACATCGTCGTATCGCGCCGCGCGGTGCTCGAGGAAACCCGCGCCGAACAGCGCAGCGAGCTGATCGACAAGCTGGCCGAAGGCCAGGTGATCGACGGCGTGGTCAAGAACATCACCGATTACGGTGCGTTCGTCGACCTCGGCGGGATCGACGGCCTGCTGCACGTCACCGACATGAGCTACAAGCGGGTCAACCACCCCAGCGAGATCATCGAAATCGGCCAGACCGTGACCGTGCAGATCGTCCGCATCAACGCCGACACCCAGCGCATCAGCCTCGGCATGAAGCAGCTTGAAAGCGATCCGTGGGATGGCGTTTCGGCCAAGTATCCGGTTGGTGCCAAGCTCACCGGAACCGTCACCAACATCACCGAATACGGCGCCTTCGTCGAACTCGAACCGGGTATCGAAGGTCTTGTCCACGTCTCCGAAATGAGCTGGACCAAGAAGAACGTTCACCCCGGCAAGATCGTCTC